>NZ_JBBMFF010000112.1:0-26269 GCF_040096185.1 Faecousia intestinalis
GGAGCGGCATGCCGCTCCCCTACAATGGCGTGTACGATCAATACCCCCAATCATACGCGGCGGCCCGGGAGGATCCTCCCGGGCCGCCAGCTTTTTACTTTTGGTTATACCGTTCAATGGCGAGGCGCAGGAGCGTCAGGGAGCGCTCAAGCTCCTCGACGCAGCGCACATAGGCGATGCGAATCTCGCTCGTGCCCGCACCGGGCGTGGCATAGAAGCCGCTGCCGGGGGCGAACATAACGGTCTCGCCGTTGTCCTCGAACTCCTGCAGCAGATAGAGCTGGAAGCGCTCGGTGCTGTCCACCGGCAGCTTCGCCATGGTGTAGAACGCACCCTGCGGCTCCGTCGTGACGATGCCGGGGATCTCCAGCAGCTTGCGGTAGCAGGTGTCGCGGCGGCGGCGGTATTCGTTGCGCGTGGCGTCGAAATAGCTGGGATCCACGCCATAGAGCGCAGCCGCGCCGAGCTGATCGAGCGTGGCGACGGACAGGCGGGCCTGCGCCAGCTTCAGCGCGCCCTGCATGATGCCGCGGTTGCGGGAGATGAGCGCACCGATGCGCGCGCCGCAGGCGCTGAAGCGCTTCGAGACGGAATCGATGAGAATGAGGTTTTCGTCGATATCGCGGAATCTGCCCGCCGTGGCAGGCTCTGCGCCGTCATAGATGAACTCGCGGTAGACCTCGTCGCAGATGAGATACAGGCCGTGCTCGCGGGCGATATCCGCCATGAGGCGCAGCTCCGCTGGGGTGAGCACCGTGCCGGTGGGATTGCCGGGGTTTGCAAGGAGGATGGCGCGCGTCTTTTCCGTGATGTGCGGCTCGATGCGGGCGCGCTCGGCGTAACGGTAGCCGTCCTCCGGCGAGGTCGGGATGGGATGCACCCGTCCGCCCGCCATGCGGATAAACGTGAAGTAGTTCGGGTAATAGGGCTCCGGGATGAGCACTTCGTCGCCCTCGTCCAGAATGCACAGCATGGCCATGAGCAGCGCCTCGCTGCCGCCGGTGGTCACGAGGATGTCCTGCGTTTCAAACGAGGCGCCGATGCGCGCATAATAGGCGCGGATGGCCTCGAGCAGGGCGGGGATGCCGGGGGATTCTGCATAGGCAAGCACGTCACGCCTGCCGGCCTCGATGGCTTCAAAAAAGGCGGGAGGCGTCTGGATATCGGGCTGGCCGATATTCAGCTGGTGGATACGGATGCCTCGCTGCTGCGCAGCGACCGCGTAGGGGTAGAATTTACGGATGGGAGATTGGGCACAGTCGCAGATTTTCCGGGAGAGCTTCATAATCACACCTCTGGTCAATTAAAATTTTGCAGGGAGAGATCTTTCGATGCTCGGGGTCATGCTCGGGCAAGGATGCGCTCCACGGCGTCGGTCTTCTCCCACGGCAGGTCGAGGTCCGCACGGCCGAAGTGGCCATAGGCTGCGACCTGCTGGTAGATCGGACGCCGAAGGTCCAGACTGCGGATGATCGCCGCCGGGCGCAGGTCAAAGCACTCGCTGACCAGCTCACTCAGGCGGGCGTCGGACAGGCGGCCCGTTCCGAAGGTGTCGACAAGGACAGAGACGGGATGGGCAACGCCGATGGCATAGGCCAGCTCGATCTGGCACTTGGCGGCAAGACCTGCCGCCACAAGGTTCTTGGCGACGTAACGGGCCATATAGGCCGCGCTGCGGTCGACCTTCGTCGGATCCTTGCCGGAGAAGGCGCCGCCGCCGTGGGCCGCGTAGCCGCCGTAGGTATCCACGATGATCTTGCGGCCGGTCAGGCCGCTGTCCGCCGCCGGGCCGCCCACAACAAAGCGGCCGGTCGGGTTGACATAAAACTTCGTATCCCCATCGATGAGCCGCGCAGGGAGGGTCGGGCGGATGACACGCTCGATGACGGCCTCACGCAGGTCTTTGATCGAGACGCTGTCGGCATGCTGGGTGGAAACGACGACGGTATCGATGCGCTCCACGCTGCCGTCCTCGCCGTACTGCACAGAGACCTGACTCTTGCCGTCCGGGCGCAGCCAGTCGAGCTCGCCGGACTTGCGAACGGCAGACAGCTTCATGGCAAGCTGCTGGGCATAGGTGATGGGGGCGGGCATCAGCTCGGGCGTTTCGCTGCAGGCGAAGCCGAACATCATGCCCTGATCGCCCGCGCCGAGGGTATCGGCATCGTCAAAGGAGCTGTTCACGCCCATGGCGATATCGCCGGACTGCTCGTCGATGGCGGTGAGTACCGCGCAGGTATGGCCGTTGAAGCCGGACTCCGGCTTATCATAGCCGATGCGGCAGATGGTATCGCGGGCCACATGGGGGATGTCCACATAGCATTCCGTGGAAATTTCGCCCATGACCATGACCATGCCGGTCGTAGCGCAGCATTCACAGGCGACACGCGCCTTGGGGTCCTGCGCCAAAATAGCGTCGAGCACGCCGTCGGAGATCTGATCGCAGACCTTGTCAGGATGCCCCTCGGTCACGGATTCGGAGGTAAAGATTCTTTTTTGCATCTGGAGGTTCCTTCTTCCCTGAAATTTTTGCATGCTTCTAACCTTCTCGATACAAAAAAGCGCCCTGCTGTCGACAGGGCACAAGGTTTTTGTCCTCATCTGTCGATAAAATCGCTGGAATTGGCACCTTGCAAATGCAGGTTGTCGGGCTTCATCGGGCCAGTCCCTCCGCCACTCTCGATAAGGTTATTGCATTGTGTCACTATCATAGCAGAATTCCGGAAAAAGTCAACAGGCTTTCAGGATTTTTTCCGCACGCCGCAGGTCTCGGACACGATGAAGCGCGGCCGGTCCTGAATTTCCATATAGATATTGCCGAGATAGTAGCCGATGATGCCGAGGCCGACCATGATCAGGCCGCTGAGGAACAGCAGCAGGATCACGGCGCCCGTCAGGCCGGTAACGACACGGCCCATGGCCAGACGCACGATCGACACGATGCCGACGATAAGCGCAGCCAGGAACGACGCCGCGCCGCAGCCCGTGATAAGGTGCAGCGGCAGGGACGTGAAGGCCGTGATGTTGGAAAGCGCATATTTGATGAGCAGCCATGTCGACCATTTCGACTCGCCTGCGGCGCGCTCGCGCACCTCATAGGGCACCTCCGCCGTGCGGAAGCCGATCCAAGACGACAGGGCGCGGAAGAACGCGCGTTTTTCCCGCATGGACAGCAGTACGTTCACGGCCTTGCGGTCGAGCAGCTTGAAGTCCGAGGCGCGCGTCATGTCGATGTGCGTCGCCTCGCTGATAAGACGGTAGAACGTCTTCGCGGCCACGCGGTGAGCCAGCGACTCCTCACCGCGGTCCGTCTTCACGCCCTCGACGACCTCGACGCCCTGCTCCCACAGCCGGTACATCTCCACGAGCTTCTCGGGCGGATGCTGCAGGTCGCAGTCGATCACGGCGACACAGTCGCCGTCTGCCGCCTGCAGGCCGGCAAAAATGGCGGCCTCCTTGCGGAAATTGCGCGAAAAATGGACGCCGCGCACGGTATCGCGGTGCTCGGACTCGGCGCGGATCTCCGCCCAGGTGGCGTCGCGCGAGCCGTCGTCGATAAAGATCAGTTCATGCGGGATCCCGGCGCGCGAAAGAATGCCGTCGATCTGCTCGGCGGCCGCGGGGACCATTTCCTGCTCATTAAAGGCAGGGATCACAACAGAAAGCATCTGGCTCACCTCATTTTATAACTTCGATTATTTTACCGCGAAAGGGAGACTTTGTCAATCGCGCCGGTTGCGTCCGGCGATATTCCGTGATATACTAGCTGCAGAATATTTCCCTCAAAATGTGCTTGTACTGCGGACAGGAGGCAACCATGAAGAAGGTTCTGATGCTCGGAACGGGCGGCACCATTGCCTCGGAGGTCACGCCGAGCGGCCTTGCCCCGGCGCTCACCTCGGCGGAGCTGCTGCGCTGCGTGCCGGAGATCTCATCTCTGTGCAGCGTGACCTGCGAAGAGCTGTTTTCCATCGACTCTACGAATGTGACTCCCGCTCACTGGCTGACGATCGCCCGCGCCATCCGCGCCCGCTATGAGGAATATGACGGCTTCGTCATCGCCCACGGCACGGACACCATGGCCTATACAGCCGCGGCGCTGTCCTATCTCATTCAGTATTCCCCCAAGCCCATCATCCTGACGGGCGCGCAGAAGCCCATCGTGTTTGAAAACACGGATTCCAAGACGAATCTGGCCGATGCGTTCCGCTGCGCCGTGTCCGATCTGCGCGGCGTGATGATCGTGTTCAACGGCCGCGTCATTCTCGGCACCCGCGCACGCAAAACGCGCACCGTCAGCCTGCAGGCCTTCTCCAGCATCAACTATCCGGAGCTGGCCGTGCTGCAGAACGGCTTCCTGATGGAATATATCCGCCCGTCCGCCCTTCCCGCGCCCGTATTCTATGACAAGCTCGGTGAGCGCGTCGCGCTCATGAAAATGATCCCCGGCGCGGACTGCGGTATGCTGTCGTACCTGCTCGAGCATAACGACGCCGTCATCATCGAGAGCTTCGGCGTCGGCGGCCTGCCGTCCTATCAGGGCAGCGGCTTCGAGCGCGTCCTGCGTGAGGCCATGGAGGCCGAAAAGACCATCGTCATGACGACGCAGGTGCAGAACGAGGGCAGCAATCTGTCCGTCTATGACGTCGGCTTCCACCTGAAGAACGATCTCCACCTGCTGGAGGCCTATGATATGACGACCGAGGCCGTCGTGGCCAAGCTGATGTGGATCCTCGGTCAGACACGCGACCCGGCGGAAATTCGCCGCCTGTTCTGCACGCCGGTGTCCTATGACCTGCTGTATCTGAAGCGGGAGGACAAGGCGTGAACCGTGCCGCGGTCGAGGCGCAGCTGGCGGAGCTGCCGCTGGCGGAATTCGTCTGGTTCGAAACGGCGGAGCTGGAATTCTCCGAGCGCATCCGCACGGTCTGCCGCGAGAACTGTCCGCGCTATAACAAAACATGGGCCTGTCCGCCCGCCGTCGGCTCCGTGGAGGCGTGCCGGGCGCGCTGCCTGTCCTATCCACAGGGCCTGCTCATCACATCGCTGACGGAGGTCGCGGACATCGCGGACACCGAGGCGGCACTCGCCACGCGCGGCCCGCACGAGGAGCTGACGCGGCAGGTCTCCGCCATCCTGCGCGCGCAGGGTACAGAGGTCTACGGGCTTTCCACGGAATCGTGCGCCATCTGCGCGCACTGTGCCTGGCCGGACGGCCCCTGCCGCCACCCGGACCGGATGTTTCCCTGCGTAGAGAGCCATGGCATCGTCGTCACGGCACTGGCCGAGCGCCACGGGATCGAATTTCAGTACGGCGGCAATGTCGTCACCTGGTTCTCTCTGTTATTGTATCGTGAAACGCCGGACCCGGCATAAACCGGGCCCGGCATTTTTTCCGACTTTCTGTTGGGGAAAATTCCAGATCAAATCGCAGCGGCGCTCCGTGAGCGCCTTGGGCAGCTGCAAATTTGATGGCATTATCGCAGACCGAAAATGCCCCCGAATCGTCATTGCGAAGCCCCGAAGGGGCCGCAGCAGCTTGGCAAAAAAGTCCAAGAGGACCTCTTTAACAAGCTGCGTATACCAGATCGTCGCCGTCCCGCTCCGGCAGCTGCCGGAAGCCCAGCGAGCGGTAAAGCCGCTGCGCCCGTGTGTTGGCAGCCTCCACGGCCAGCTTGACCGGCATATCCGGATCGGCCAGCCGGAGCAGGCGGAGCGCCAGCTGCGCCGCCCGCTTTCCGTAGCCCCTCCCCTGCTGTCGGACGTCGAGAAAATAGCTCCAGCTGTAGGCATCGGCCCATGCCGTGAAGCACAGAAAGCCGATCGGCTCCCGGCGCTCGTTTTCGATCAGGCAGGGATCGTGATCCTCCGGGGCCAGATAGGCCCGGCCGAGCGAAAACCACACGGGGTTCACAAATTCCCTCTGCTCATCCGTCAGGCGGCAGCCGTCTCCCGCGTAGATCAGGTCGTCCCGCGTGGTCATCGGCCGGATGCGGACGAACTCGTTTTCCCATTCCTCCGGCGCGACCCGCAGCAGCTTTTCCCGCAGCGACATCCAATCACTTCCTTGCAAATTTTTCTCCAGTTTATCACAAAATACCCCGCAGGGCAAGCCCTGCGTCAGTACAGGCGAAGATCGGCTATTATCGACCACGGGGCAGCGCATGGGAAAGCCCCTGCTTTTCCATGCTTCAGAAAGTCTTTGACAGATCATTTGGTAAATTTTCTTGACATGTGCTGCCATGACCTGTACAATACAGGAAAGGAGGGATACCCCATGAAAAGAATCACCGCGTTATTCCTGTTATGCAGTCTTCTTTTGTGCTTCTTCATCCCCGTGTCGAAGGCTTCCCCCGCAGCTGCAATCCCCACAGAGGTCCTGAGCGCCGCACTGGCCAACGCGCAGGAAGAATCCGCGCAGGATACTGAAATCCGTCTGGTTCCTGACGCAGCCATAAACCGGGAAAAACGGCTTGCATTGGATGACAATCTGATTCTTCCTGCCCCAACCAGAAAAGATGCAGCGATGTCGCCGGAGAGCAGTCTGACAGTTGAAGCGATCCTGAGCCGTTCAGCAAAAGCCGGGCAATACTACTGCACGGCAGTCTATCGCGGTGACGCACCGTCCGGAACGCCGTTGAACGCCCACTACGGTGCATTCACCGGGGAACCCGGTTTGTATGAATACTTACATTATTACCATTTCGATTCAGATTTGGCAGTCGGTACTTATACCATAGTGTACTTCACCGCCGTACTTGACGGCAACACTCTGAAGCCGATTGAAGGAAGCGCCTTCGCCTCAAACCTCTATGTTTCCCTTTACCCGGCCTCCGTGCAGAAGCTGACCATCGAGAATTGGGAAACCGGCGAGACGCTGGACAAACTCCAGCTTGAGGCAGGAAAGGCCGTTCTTCTTGCCGTCGGGCGGACTCCCACGCCCAGCTACGCAGTCAGGCTCAACTACGCCACCTGCACCGGGCCGTATTCCGTCGAGGAATGCAACGGACTTCTGATCCTTCATTCCAATGGTTACGGCTGGGGCACTCTGAAAATCGAAACAAGCACCTATATATCTGTGACAATCGAGTTGAACACCTGTGTTGACCCGAACGGCCACCACGAGGCCGAGCCGGTCGTAATACGGGAGCCTTCTGCCACGATCGATGGACTGACGATCCATACCTGCACGCAATGCGGCGCATATATGCGTGAGACCATCCCACATTACAACAGCTATTATTATAAGTTTGTCGACGTACCCGAAGATGCCTGGTACTATTCGTCTGTCTGTTCTGCGGTCGGGAAGAACCTGTTCCGTGGTGTCAGTACGCACCATTTCCGCCCGGAGGAAAAAATGACCCGTGCCATGCTGGTCACAGTACTCTGGCGTTATGAAGGCTCGCCTGACATCAGCGGCACACCGTTCACGGATGTTCGAGCCTCAGACTGGTATGCTCAGCCGGTCGCATGGGCTGCGCAGAGCGGTGTCGTCAACGGCGTTGGCGGAGGAAAGTTTGATCCGAACGGCGAAGTCACACGCGAGCAAATGGCCGCCATACTTTATCGCTATGCACTGAAAACCGGGCTTGACACCAGCGGCCGCGGCGATATGAGCATTTTCGCAGACGGGCAGGATGTAAGCCCGTGGGCAACGGATGCCGTATCCTGGACAGTCTCCTGCGGGATCATCGGCGGAGCCAAGGAGGGCGGCCAGCTGCTGCTCCACGCTGCCTCCGGTGCAACGCGTGCAGAGGTGGCCGCGATCCTCGTCCGCTTCATCGACCGCGTCGCCGATCCGCTCCCGGAGCCCGGTGTTGTGGACCCCACCGGAGCAGAAGCAAGCGGCTCGACCGGGAACATAGACTGGGCATTCTTCCCGGACGGAACACTTGTGGTCAACAAAACACCATGGATAGGCACTTATGAGCTTGAAATATACAAATTCCCCTGGGAGCAGTATATCCCGCGCATCCGAACTGTCAAGGTTGTCTACGGCGCAAAGTATCTGCACCAGTATAGTTTCCGGAACTATCCCGCGCTGGAATCCGTAGAGCTGCCCGAAAGCCTGACTACGATAGACAATTACGTTTTTTCCGGGTGCACTTCGCTCCGGCATGTCCAGCTCCCCGATTCGCTGCAGAGCATTGGATACGAAGCGTTTTACAACTGTACCTCACTGGAAGAGATCGATCTGCCGGATCATCTGGTCACATTGAGAGGCTATGCTTTCGCAGGCTGCACAGCGCTGCAAGAGATCGATCTGCCGGATTCCCTTACAGAATTTTATATTGCAAATCAAGGCTTGGATTACAACGTATTCCTTGGATGTACTGCGTTGAAAAAGGCAAGACTGCCGGTCGCTCTGGAGCGGATTCCTTCCGGTCTTTTTAAAGGCTGCACTTCCCTCACGGAGGTTGAAATGCCGGTCATGACCGATATCATTAGTAGCGGCGCTTTCTACGGCTGTGAATCTCTCGAATCGATCACGCTGCCGCCATATCTGCAGAAGCTTTCCAGCAAAGTATTCAATTCCTGCCCAAATCTGAAGCAGGTAGTCGTACCGTGCTGGTCGCTGGACTTTAACCGAGATGGCGATCCCAACCTTGAGGGCGATAATGTGCCATTTGGCGACCCAGCCACTGTTACGGTCTATGGCTATCGCGGTTCTCCGGTCCAGGAGCTTGCCGAAGAATTCGGCTATGCATTCTCGTATCTTCCGGAGTAAGCTTCCGGCCTGCTCCATACTTGAAAACAAATATCCGCAATAAAATGCGCAAAAACGGCCGCAGTCCTGCAGAGGGCTGCGGCCGTTTTGCGGCACAAGTTCATTGGCTCAAGGCTGCCAGATTGGTTTGATCCTGCCGTTCAGAAAATCCATATCGCACACCTCCTTTTTTGCGCAAAAAAAGCCGGACAGGAAACAGACGTCTCAGTCTGCCTCTTGTCCGGCTGCTATTTCTTCGAACAGCTCGCCCTCCGAGCAGGGGATACTCTATCATACCCGCGCACCCGCGCAGGATTGTCAAGCATGGCTTTCCCGCCGCGGGGCATCAGGATCTCAGACGGTAGGTCCTGTTGCGATTTCCGCCCTCGGCGACAACGATATCCTCTGCGATCAGTTCATTCAGATAATCCCTTGTGCGTGATAACTTCAAGCCAATATATGCGGCGATCTCAGCGGTCTTCGCCTCTGCATGATCCGTAAGATATGCAATGATCGTTTCCTTCATTTTTTCGTTTATCACCGATTTTTTATCGCCGATTTTTATCACCGATTTTTTATCGCCGATTTTTTCGAATGTCAGCGATAAGATCGTCCGTTCCGGCTCAAGCTGTTCCGTAAATGTGGGGGCTGCCCAGCCCTGCTCACGCCAGACGCGGAATATATTCGGGATGCCGCTTCCGGCGCGCTCACCGATATCGATCAGGTTGAACATCTTCAGCATCGTCCCGTTGCGGGGATCGGACACGCCGCCGCTCTTTGCCGCGTCGAGCTCAATGCGGAAGCTGCCGGGGTTGGACATGGTGATGCCGTCCCGCTTTTTGAGGATGACCAGCCCCTGCCTGCCATAATAATCCGCATTGACAAGGCAGTTGGCCAATGCCTCGCGGAGTGCCTGATGCACGGGCGTGTCGTCCACGCGGTTCCCGCCGTCCATCCGGAACGGCACCTTGATATCCTGGATCAGCCTGTTGTAAATGCGAAAATAGAAATCATACACATTGCCGCTCCAGTCGCCGGACGAGGAAATGATCCGGTCCGTCCAGCGGGTATCGGCATCATACTGCTCCTGATAATCGAGAAAATAGGCATTGAATTCCCGCACAATGTCGTATTCATTGCCAAACATGAGCAGGCCCGCAGAGGTCGGGTGCTTCTTTCCGTCGGAGCCGATGCCGACAGCGCCCAGCTTCAGGAGGAATTCCTCATCCTCCAATGACTCCCACACATGCCCGGGACGGGACAGGCGCATTCTCTGGCGATAGCTGCGGACGCTTTCCGGATGAAACACGCCCAGGTCCATCTCGTTCAGCACCAGCATATCCTGCGTCCGCACGGAAGCGTCCCGCACCATAGCCTGATATTCCTCTCTGGTGCAGCGGTAGTCGCCCTCGCCGTTGCGGCGATAGGTGCACAGCGGGTTGCCGTCCACATAGACCGGCTTATAGGAGCGCTCGGCACGGGGCACGCGGATGACCACGATGTGCGCGCCGTCCACCTCCTGCACAAAAACATCCCTGGCAGACAGGATATTGACGCTGGTCTTATTGGGATTGTTGACGATATCCCAGAACTCCCGGATGAGCCGGTCCGGATCGGGCAGATCGACCGGGTGCAGGGACTTGTCCGCCCGCTCCTCTACGCCCAGCAGGATGATCCCGCCATAGGTATTGGCGAAGGCAGAGTATGTCTCCCAAATGCTCTTCGGCAGGCCGCCAAGCGCTTTTTTTGCCTCAATGCGGTTATTCTCCCGATACTGTTCCAGTTTGGAAAAATCGATCATAGTCTTCGCTCCTTTCTGCGCAGAAAATGCGGTCACACAAATTGATTTTAGCATGGAACGCGCATCTTGTCCATCGAAAATTCGGCTTTCGGCGGTATCGGGCCGGAATGATTCTTCTTACTGCATCATTTATCCGGCTCTCACCCCTGCGCAACGGTGAACAGGGCGTAAAAATACCCCTTTTTCTCCATCAGCTCGTCGAAGCTGCCGGATTCGGCGATACGGCCGTTTTTCAGGACGAGGATGCCGTCATAGCGGCGCAGGAGCGCGGCCTCCAGCGTGTGCGTCACGACGACGCGGGCCATACCGGTCAGGTCGAGGAGGTCGGACGAACTCGTTTTCCCATTCCTCCGGCGCGACCCGCAGCAGCTTTTCCCGCAGCGACATCCGATCACTTCCTTGTAAATTTTTCTCCAGTTTATCACAAAATACCCCGCAGGGCAAGACGGAACAGAACCAGTAAAACAGGACAATAGACAAAGTTTCCCTGATGTGGAGCAGCTCCATGTCTTTTTTGCGATTTTGGTGCGTGTGACCCCGGGCCGTTGTCCGATCGAAAAGGTCCCGGAGATTTTCATTCCCCTACCGGGTTGACATGGAGAACCCCCGCGCTATAATGGAAATACCATAAGGAGTGCGCGAGGGACAGCCCCGCTGACCGCACAGCAACCTACCGGATGGCAAGGTGCTAAAGGCTGAACGATGGGTCATACAGATTTCAGAGACCCGTCGGACGATGGGTCTTTTCTTTATGGATCAATTGATCACGGGAGGATCATCCTATGGAAGAAAAGACATTGAAAATCGGTGGTGGGAAACCGGAAGCATTTCTCGTCTGTGATAAATCTTTGGCTGACTGCAAAGCGCCATTCTTCAATTGGCTGCAGGGCGAGGACTTCACCTTCGGAGGTTACCACGGTAATTACGGGTGTTGGTGGGTACATATAAATATCACCCGCAAGCAGTATGCTTATGGTATGCCGGGGGTCAGTTTGGCTCTGCCGATTGGAAATCACGCAATCACGATTGATGAGTTCAAAACAATCTATGCCATCTTTAAGAAGTATGAAGGGAAGGAGCTGTTCACATTCAGCAATGAGCGGTTTGATTATGATGCCTGATCAGCGGTCGCTGAGGTCGTGGTGGATCTTGGCCTGGCAGGATTGACAAAGGCTCATGCGGTTGTCCCTCGCGTGGGTACCGCCTTTGGAAACGGGCAGATAGACGCCGATATAACGCTTGTTGCTGAAATAAAAAAGCCCCGGTGCGGAGCAGGAAACCTGAAGCGCACCGAGGCAGAACGAAAATCCATAGATTCGATTCCTGTCACCGATTTTCTTACAATAAACGGTGACAATTCTCGTTTTCATGCTTTTCGGGTAGACTAATCAACTGCCGCTTTCTGGATATAAAAAACGCCGAAATTGATACAATTTAATTATTTCTCCGCCGATTTTGCCGCTTGAGGGGTAAGCTGTGGAAACTGGGGTATCCCGGCTGTTTTTCTTGGTAGAAATGTTCATACTTCGCCGGTATAATAGACGGCGGGAAAACAGGAATTTGTACAGATCAGGAGTAATTTAATGGATGTAAAAGAGTACCTTCAGAATCCATGTGGAACTCTTTCGATTCCATATTGGAAGGCCAAAACACTGGCCATTCCCGATTCAATGAGAATCATTCATTGTAGTAATTGGAATGGACAGTATGGCAATTTTCAAAGATTCTTCAGGATAAAGCATGATTTGAATGATCTGTCTCCGATAGATTATGATTACGACACCTTGTCGATTGATTATCAGGCAACACAACTGTGTGAGATGATAAATGAGTCTTACAAGCATGAGAATATCGTCGTGAGTGAACAAGACATTCTGCAGTGGAAGCAGCACAAGACCTTCCGTGAAGAATTATGTGTATATATAAATGCCGACAATGGAAAAATGGCCGCTTCGGGGATAGCTGAGTTTGATGAGGTTTGTCGGGAGGGTATCATTGAATGGGTTCAGGTGCTTCCAGCGTACAGAGGCAGAGGCCTTGGGAAAAAGATTGTGGATGTATTACTCAATAGACTCAAAAGCATCGGAGCGAGTTTTGTAACGGTTTCAGGGAATCTCGACAACACGTCCAAACCGCTGGAACTGTATAGAAAGTGCGGATTCACAGGTGACGATATTTGGTATATATGTCAAGTATGAGAAACCTCAAGTTATCATTCCAGCATAGAGAGGTAACCGCCATGAAGCAAATCACAAACAAGGAATACGAAGAGTGGCAGAAATACAAAGCGGAGAAAGCGAAGGGCCACATCCTGCTGCCGGATACCGTCCGGTTCATCTGCGAGGCCAACGGCTATGACGCAGAAAAGATCGGTCAGCACTTCCTTGAGATCCTCCCGAAGATCTGCCCGCCTGAACAGAGATAACGAAAAACGCCTCCGAGCCGATATGGTTCAGAGGCGTCATTAATTATAGAACATTTGTTTTGTTTCGCACCTAAATAATACGCCAAAACCCGGCTCTACGCAAGAGCCGGGCCTTTGCTTTTTTGGGGGGCTGCCTTTTAGTGAGACTGCCCCTTTTCTTGCTTGCAGCTCCACTTATCCAAAGCCCGTTCGAAGCAGCTCCGCTGCCGCTTCTCGGCCTTGACCGAAGGAGCGGCAGCGGAGCTATTTATCGTCACAAAATCATTCTCGTGTCCGGATTTTTTGTGGGGCTTCCGAGGTCAGTTTGACCGGCGCAGCTTCTTGATGCGAAGGCCGTTGCCCTTCAGCGTCAGATCAAGAACGACAGCCACGACCAGCACGGCGCCCTCGACGATGAACTGATAGACCGTGCCGATTCCCAGCAGATTCATGCCGTTGGAAAGGTTCCCGAGGATCAGCGCGCCGATCAGCGTTCCGATCAGCGAGCCCTGACCGCCAAGCAGACTTGTTCCGCCGAGGATGATCGCAACAATGATCTCAAACTCAATTCCGGAGGTGCTGAGATTCGGGTCACCGGAATTGATGCGTGAGGACATCAGAATGCCGACAAAGGAGGACATGAGCGCAGTTAAAATGTATAGTACGCAACGCACCAGATTGACCTTAATACCCGAAAGGCGCGCGGTCTCGCTATTGCCGCCAATCGCATAGGCATATTTCCCGAGCAGAGTTCGGTTCAGGAGAATGTAAAACACGGCAAAAACTGCCACGGCGATCACCACCATGAGCGGGAACGGGCCGACATAGCGATTGACCCACCCGAAGTTTGCGGGAAGCCCCTGCACGATCGCGTAGCTGTTGCTGATCGCGTATGCCAAGCCCTTTGTGATGTACCACGTGCCAAGCGTTGCGATCATGGGCGGAACATTGGCAAGCACGACCAGCAGACCGCTGAACGTGCCTGCAGCGACGCCGACAAGAAGCGACAGCAGCGCCGCCAGCGGGATGCTGATGCCGGAGACGCAGAGCTTCGCAAAAACAACGGAGGTCAGGGCAATCACGCCTGCCGGAGAAAGGTCCATGCCGCCGGATATCATCAGCATTGTCGCGGCACAGGCAATAATAATCAGGGTGCTCTCCTGGCGGACAATGTTAATCAGGTTGTTGACCGTAAGGTACTTGTTACTGATACACGAAAGGATCACCATAATCAGTACAAGGATCAGCAGCGTTACAAGGCGCTGCTTTGTTTGCGTATTTGTTTTAAGCTTTTTCATCGGCGTTAACTCCCATAGCATATAGCATAACATTCTCTTCTGTAAGCTCATCGCTTTCAAGTGTTTTTATGGCTTGACCGTCCCGCATGACCACGATTCGATTGCTGAGGTTGATGATCTCGATCAGGTCGGAGGAAACCACAATCACGCCCATGCCTTCCCGAGCAAGACGATCGATCAGCTGATAGATGTCGGCCTTTGCTCCGACGTCGATCCCCTGCGTCGGTTCATCCAGAAGCAGGATCCGAGGGGAGATAGACAGCCACTTTGAGACAACGACCTTTTGCTGATTGCCGCCGGAGAGATTCCCCACCGCCTGCATCGCAGACGGCGTTTTGATGTGAAGTTCGTCGATATAGTGGCGAACGATCGCATCATCATCCGCCTTCCTCAAAAATCCGCATTTGGCGTGCAGTTGAGAATAGAGCATGGTGATGTTGTCCTTTACGGACAGACAGTTCACGATCCCCTGCCGCTTTCGCTCCTCCGGCAGCAACCCGATGCCGTGTCGGATCGCATCGATCGGCGAGGACAGGGAAAGCTCGTTACCCTCCAGAACGACCTTGCCACGGTACAGCTTGTCCGCCGCAAATATCGCGCGCAAAACCTCCGTGCGGCCGGAGCCGACAAGCCCGGCCAGCCCGACCACCTCCCCCTCGTGTAGGGTGAAGCTCACGCCGTCGATCTTTTCCGTGGTCAGGTTTTCGACGCGCAGCAGCTCTTTTCCGATTGGGCGATTCTTATCCGGGTAAACATCATGAAGCTCGCGGCCGACCATTTTTACGATCAGCTGCTGCGTGTCGATGGAGGACAAATCCCATGTCCCGACATATCCCCCGTCCTTGAGCACCGTAACCCGGTCGCCGATGCGATAGATTTCTTCCATTCGGTGTGAAATGTATACCACCGTGATGCCGCGATCGCGCAGGCTGCAGATAATCTGAAACAGCGTATGGACCTCTTGCTCATTCAGCATGGCTGTCGGCTCGTCAAGCACGATTAATCTGGCATTCTTTGACAGGGCTTTTGCGATCATTACCATTTGCTTTTGTGCGATAGAGAGCGTCTCCATCAGGGCAGACGGATCGACCTCCAGTCCAACCTGCTGCAAAAACGGACGGACAAACTCATAATTCTTCTTTTTCTGATTGAATCCAAATCTGCTGTTCTCTGAACCGAGAACGATGTTGTCCGCAATGGAAAGCTTATCCACGTTTGTCACGTCCTGATAAACAACGGAGATTCCGTACGCGGCGGCCTGAGCGGGCGTTTCGATCCGAACGGGCTTCCCGTCGATCCGAAGCTCGCCGCCGTCAATGCTGTAGGCACCGGCTAGAATCTTGATCAGCGTGGATTTTCCCGCCCCGTTTTCGCCGACGAGGCAATGCACCTCTCCGGCGCGAACGGAGAACGAAACGTCATTCAGGGCAATAACCGGGCCGAATTGCTTCCGAACGCGGCAAAATTCCAATAAAATAGGGTCATTCATCTTGAACATCGGAGTATTTCTCTCCGCCTCCTGAGTATTTGTATAAAAGCGTTCGCGACCGGAGCTGCTTATTCTCCGGCCCGATCCGCGCTTTCGTATAACAGAGGGCAGTCCGAAGCGGTCTGCGGTCGCTTCGGACTGCGTGATGGGGAACTGCTTTTTATTCGAAATTCTCTTTGACCCAGGAATCCGCCGTATCCGTTGTGACCGAAACGATCTCAAGCGACTGCGGATAATCCTCGTTGGCAGGAAGCTCGCCACGAATGACCTGCATCAGGAGGTTCCACGCCATCTCGGCCATAATGCGCGGAGAGTTGCCCGCAACGGCCTTCAGGGCGGAGTTCGGATCCTTCAGCTCTGCACAGTCGGCCTCCGTCCCGTCGACGCTGGCGACAAGGGAATCGGCGGACGTGCCGCGATTGATCTCGCGCAGAGCATCCAGAGCGCCGAGCGCGCTGTCGGCGTTGATGCCGAACATGACGTTGATCTCCGGGTGCGCTTGCAGCAAATCCTCACAGGCTGCAAGGGAAACCGAGCGCGAGCCGCCGCCGTCCACGGACTGGACGACTTAAAGTCGGGATAGACGGTGCGGAAGCCCTCCACAAAGCCGTCGACGCGTTCCTTGCACTGCGGCGCGGAATACAGATCGACTGCACCGCCGACAGGCGTCGTATCCGGGTGATTTTCTTTCCAGTACTCTGCCGCCGCAGTACCGGCGACGCGGCCGAACTCCGACTGATCTGCAACGACCTGCGGGCAGGTTGCGCCCTCCGGGCTGATGTTGTAGGTCACGACGGGAATGCCGGCGTCCTGCAGGGTCTTCACATGGATGCCCAGAGTTGATGTTTCCAAGCCGCAGGTAATGACGCCGTCCGGCTTCATGGCGACGATGTCGTCGATCACGTTTGCAAACGTTGTGACGTCGCCGTTCAGATCCATGATCGTCAGATCGACGTTTTCTTCCTTTGCAAGACGCTCAAGCGTGTGCTGAACATTCGACCAGAAGTTGATCTGCTGGGACTGGAGCGTGGCGACGATGCGCAGGCGCTGCTCACCGTCCTGGTTTGAGGCATCCGTACTCTTGCCGACGGCTGGTGCATTCGTACAGGCCGCTGCACTCAGCAGCAGGCAGACGCAAAGCAAAAGAGCGATCAGTTTTTTCATTTTTTTCTCATCCTTTCAATTTTCCGTTTTCGTCGAGCTTGAATTCACGCTTGGGGTAAACATAGTATTTTTCGACCGAAGGAGCGGGCTCCGGATCGAGCAATACGCCGTTTTTCACGAGAGCCTGCTGCAGCATCCCGATGTCCACATCGCGGGCATTCACACCCTCGCGGATGCTGATCGCGCAGGCCGTGCCTGCGGCTTCGCCGGTCGCCATGGAAATGGCGGAGCAGCAGACGGAGCTGAACGCGTCCCGCTCGGTGGAAACGCATTTTCCGCCGACCAGAAGATTCTCAACAGGCGATTTCGGAACGACCACGCCGAACGGCACGCCGTAATATTCGCCGGGGGTCAGATAGTACAGGAAATTCTGCCCGCCCATCTCCGGGCTGTGCAGGTCGATGCCGTAGGCGGTGATGGCAATGCGGTCGTCCGGCATCTCGCGCTTGAGGATCATCTCCTGCGTCATTTTCTTTTCGCCCACCAGCGCCGGCTGAGCAAGCGAGCCGAGCGTCGGCGCGGTGTCAATGATATAAGCGTCCTCAAAGCCGATCCAGTGCTCCTTCAGGTATTGCAGAACCTCCTGGCACTGACGGCGGCACTCAATAGTGCCCTTTGTATAATCCTCCGCGCTGTTCTCGCTGCCGATATAGCGGGTCATCTCCACGCGGAAGTCTCCTTCCCGGATCAGAGGGAAGAAGTTCACCGCACCATAGGGGATCTCCTTCACATTCGGCTTGTAGGACGGGACGACGTTCTTGACGTTTCCCACCCGGAACATCAGCGTCATGGAGCCCTTGCGCCCGACGCCGCAGCATTCGGCGCCGGCCATTTGCGCGACGGCGGCAGCGCCGGTGCAGTCGACGACGCGCTTGGCCAAGATGACCTGACGCCCGGAGCGATTCTCGATCACGCCGCCGACCACCTTGTTGCCCTCCTTGAGGATCTCGGTGAATTGCGTGTAGAAATACACCTTTACGCCGTGCTCCGCCATCAGCTCATCGGCGGAGAGCTTGAATGCCTCGGGATCCCACGGCGTGATCTGCAGATCGTTTTCGCAGCGCGAGGTATCGAACGGATAATACTTGTTCGAGCGGATCAGGTCGTAGCCGCGAATCGCGCCGCCCTTTTCGACCATACGCGTGACCAGCTTGTCGAAAACGCCCTTGATCAGGATCTTGTCGCCGGAGATCGCCACGCCCGCCTCGCAGTTTGTAACATATCCGTTTGTCAGCAGTCCGCCCAGCGCACCGAAGTACTCGACTAGCGCGACCGATGCGCCGCACTGCGCAGCGCCGATGGCCGCACCGATGCCGGCCGCGCCGCCGCCTACGACCAACACATCGACCTCGTCGACAACGGGACAGGCTTTTGCAGGAATGTTAACTGTTTTCATCGTGTCTTGTCCTCCTTATAATTCTTAATAGGTAAATATGTATTCATCGTATTTCTGCGCCTCGGGAAGTATTTCCGGCTCCAAGAGCGCTCCCTGCCTGCGCAGAGCCTCGCGGAGCTTTTTCACATCGACACTGCGCACCGGCACATCGTCACAGATGCTGAGCGCGCTGGCCGTTCCGGCCGCCTCGCCGGTCGCCATGCTGAGCGCCGTCGCCATGATCGCCGCCTCCGCGCCGGATTCGCAGGAAACCGATTTCCCGGCGGTCAGAATGTTCTCGACCTCGCTTGCGGGAACAAGCGCGCCATAGCCAATGCCATAGTATTGACCCGGCTCGAGGTAGTGCAGGTAATTCTGGCCGCCCTTTTCGGCGCTGTGAACGTCGATCCCGTAGCCGCAGAGGGCGATTGTGTCCTCGGGGACGACGCCGTTCAGCATGTCATTCACGCACACCGGCCGGCGGCCGACCAGCTTATATAGAGACATCGGCAGCGCCTCATTGCCCGAGTCGATCAGGTAGATATTCTCACAGCCGTACCAGTTCTTTCGCAGATATTCAATGATCTCCGGGATCTGGCGGCGACATTCGATCGAAGCGCGGGTCATATCCTCCACGCTGCTTCCGTCGCCGAGCGCCCGCGTCATCTCGATCCGATATTCATGGTCGCGCATCGTCGGGAAGAGGTTGATCGCGCCGTAGGGCACATCCGTTACGTTAGGCCGGTAGGTCGGCGTGACCTCACTGATCCCGCCGGCTCTGAAAAAGACGAGGATCGGCCCCTGACGGTGCGGCGCGTTGGCGCACGTTGACACGCATTCGGCGCCGGCTGCGCGCAAAAGGAACGACATCCCCGTTGCGTCGATCACACGCTTTGCCAGGATCGCGCCGCGTCCCTCCCTGTTTTCCACATAAACGCCGGTAACCCGGTTTCCACTCATAATCGGCGCGACCGCGCGCGTATACAGGATGGGTTGAATGTTGGGATGGGAGGTCAAAATCTCGTCTGCGGCGAGCTTGAAGCACTCCGGGTCAAAAATCGTGAGCTGAAGATCCTTTTCGCAGCGGGAACGGTCGAACGGATAATACTTATTAGAATGGATCAGCTCGTGCGCAGGGATCGCACCGCCGCGGCGAACCATTTCGTCTTGGATGCGCTGCCACACGCCCTTAATCAAGAGCTGGTCACCGCTGCAAACAACGCCGCCCTCTGCAAAGGTGATCAACGATTTTGGAACCGCGCCTCCGAAGCAGCCGCCTTCGTCAACGATCGCCACACGCAAATTTTCGTGATAAGCCGCGCCGACCGCGGCCGCGATCCCGGCAGGACCGCCACCAACGACTAGAACGTCTACGGTTGAGATGATTCGACAGCCGACCTCTGCGGCTTCTGACGATCCACCCATGTACATACCTCCTATTTACTATAATAATATGCTGTTTAACACTGGTTAATCGATTGCGCAAACGATTAACTTTTCGCTACAGCAAGGATAGCACAGTTTTTCCACTCTGTCAATTCCAAAAATGATGCTTATTTTTTGTATAATATGCCGAATTTTTTTATTATTTTCATTCGGCTTGACAACGAATTATCTCATCGATATAATAAACGTAATCGTTTACGCATATGAAACCAATACAGCAACGGATGAGTGAGGATAAAACCGCCTATGAGAACAGAAAAGAAACTGCCG
Organism: Faecousia intestinalis; assembly: GCF_040096185.1. Classification (NCBI taxonomy): domain Bacteria; kingdom Bacillati; phylum Bacillota; class Clostridia; order Eubacteriales; family Oscillospiraceae; genus Faecousia; species Faecousia intestinalis. The sequence continues at coordinate 19,955 of NZ_JBBMFF010000112.1, forward strand.
AATATTTCAGACGTTGCGCGCGCGGCGGGCGTGTCGACCGCAACGGTATCGCACACACTGAACGGCACCCGTACCGTATCCGAGCATTCAAGAGAGCTTGTGATGAAGGCAATCCGAGAGCTGGGGTATACACCAAATGCATTTGCCCGCAGTTTCCGCACAGGAAAGAAGAATATCATTGGTTTTGTGGTCCCGGATATTTCCAACCAGTTCTTCGCCCGTTTGATCGAGACTGTTGAGAGTAGCATTTCTGCAGAGGGCTTCCATTTGATCATCGCGAACACACAAGAGAATAAGGAGCGTGAGCTACAGCATTTGCGGTATCTTACCTCCGGAGTTGTGGACGGGATCCTGCTGGCATCGACCATGGAGTCCTACAGCGAGTTTTCTGCGGTGCTTCCGGCGTCCTTCCCCACTGTTTTGGCCGACCGGAAGGTAGACGCTGCGCCGTTTTCCTCCGTGACGGTGTCCGCGTATCAATCCGTCTACCGGAGCGTTGCCTCGCTGATCGAACAGGGGCAGCGGCGGATCGGCTTCATTACAGGCCTGAGCCGCCTGAGCACCTCGCGGGAGCGCCTTGCGGCGTACCGTCAGGCTATGTCCGATTTCGCCATTCCGATTGAGGATGGCTTTATCCAGCACGGAGATTCGATGGAGCGCAGCGCATGGAACAGCACCAGGGAGCTGCTCAAGCAAAGGTGTACTGCGATCGTTGCCTCCAATGGCCTGATGGGCACCGATGTTTATCACTGTCTTCGCGAATGCGGTATGCAGATCGGCCGGGATGTTGAGCTGGTTTGCTTTTCGGATTTTGACTCTCCTCTCCTCGAATCCTCGCCGGTACGTCTGGTGGCTCAGCCGGTCGACGAGCTGGGCAAAATGGCGGGCGAGGAGATCCTGCGCCGCATCAAGGACCGCGCCGCTGAGCAAAAGCAGATCCTTCTCAGCAGCATCTATCTGGGCGTTCTTTCGCGCCACAGCCAATAAGAGGAGCTTATTATGCGCTTGCACTGCATCGAATTGCCCGTCCCCTCGCTGGATGAAGCGGGACGCTGGCTGGAATCCGTTCTGCATTTTCTACCCGTCGACGATGGCAGACTCTATGTTTGCGGAAATTTTCGTCTGCGCCTCGTCACCGCCGAGGGGGACGCGCCGTCCCGCGCGCCGGACAAGATCGTCGGGCTTGAGCACATCGCCCTTGAGACCCCGGATGCCGGTGCTCTTCTGCGTGCGCTGCTTTCAAAAGGTCTCGAGCTTGAGCACGACAGAGGTGTTCCCTTTTTTAACCCGAAGGTTTTCGGAACCGGAACAAAATACTTCAATCTGATCGCTCCCTTCGGAACGAAATTCGAATTCTGTCAGCGCCTTGACAAGGACTACCCATCCGACTCTTCGGAAATACTCGGTCTGGAGCACATCGGTCTTTCCGCGCACGATTTTGCCGCATCATTCCGGGAGCTGAGTGCATACGGCTTCCGACCTCAGTTTGCGCCGGTTGAAAACGATACACCGCACGGCCGTGTGCAGTGCGTTGTGTTCAATGGCCCCGCGCCCATTGAACTATACTGCTTTGAAGGAGCGCAGACGTTTCCGGAGGCGGATCCGACCCGCGCCCCGAGACTCGTGTTCCGCGCCAACGCGGAGGCCTCCCTCAAAGAACGCAACGGCGCGTGCATCCGCTGCGAAGCAGCGCCGAAGTACGACATTGTTGCGCTTGGAGAAGCCTTGATCGACTTTGTTCCCGGCGGGCAGCAGGAGAGCGGGAAGGTGTCCTATCTGGGCGCTCCCGGCGGCGCTCCGAGCAATGTTTTGGCCGCCGCCTCCCATTTGAATATGCAGACCGCATTTATCGGCAAAGTCGGCAATGACGTCTTCGGACGGCTGATCCGCAGCACAATGGAGCGCAACGGCATATGCACCGACGGCCTTTTGCGCAGCGAGACGGAGCCGACCACCTTGGCGTTTGTCTCTCTGGACGAGCGCGGGGATCGATCCTTCAGCTTTTACCGCCAGCATAGCGCCGACTGTATGCTCCGATCCGCCGAGCTGCCGCTGACGCTTCTGGAGCAAGCGGGTATCTTCCATTTCGGCTCGGTCTCCATGACTGCCGAGCCGGTGCGCTCGGCTACCCTTGAGGCGGTGAGACATGCAAGGTCAAAGGGCGCGGCGATCGCGTTTGACCCCAACCTCCGTTTGCCGCTTTGGCCCGATACCGACTCCGCCTATCATGCAATCTGCGAGGGACTGCGCTATGCCGACCTTGTCAAGCTTTCCGAGGAGGAGCTTGAATTTCTGACAAAGGCCGCCGATCACACGGCCGGAATGCGGGAGCTTCTGGAACGTTACGATATTCGGATGCTTGTCGTTACGCTTGGCGCCGACGGCTGCCTCTGCCTATGCAGAAACGGCGTTTTTCTGCGGCAGCACACGATTCAGGTCACCGCGCTGGACACCACCGGCTCCGGAGACGCCTTCTGGGGAACCTTCCTTTCCGAGCTGCTGCTCTGCGACTGCTGCGACAGAATTCCCGCGCCGCAGGTTTTGCAGCACATTCTCGGCGTTTCCTGCGTGGCCGGTTCGCTGACCGCAACCGCTTTTGGCGCGGTTCCCGCCATGCCGACAGCCTCCGCGCTCCACGCCGGTATGCTTCGGCTGCTCGAGCGCTAGCCCGCTCCTGCAGCGCAGGGCCGAACGACTGTACACTTGAAGGACACAGGATTCACAACAAAGTGGCAATGCACATTGTCGGTGTTCAGGTGAACGGTAACCAGCACCTGATATCGGTCGCCCCATATTCGCCGTGCGGTTTCCTTGCCGATGGCGAACGCCCGCTCCGGTGTAACCTCACCCTCACGAAAACTCTGAATGCCGTGGTAACCGACCACCTTGCCACGCAGACCAAACCGTCGCTGTACGGCGATCATTTCGGCGCAGGCGTTCTGCGCCGAGCAGTTGATGCCGCCGACAAATATTTTGCGGTCGGTCTTGTTATCGTTCTCTGCGTAGCGCAGGGCGGCGTACAAATCCCCGTCGAGATATTCCAGTGCGGTGGTTTTGTCGGGATTGTCGGCGTAGTCCAGCGTGGCTTTCAGGTTTTTGAACACAGGCCAAAAGCCTGTCACCGCCATAGCGCATCATCCCTTTTCCGGCAGCAGAAATTCTGCTGTGATCTGTTTCAGCACCATGCAGATTTCTTTGTCCAGCTCCGGTGAACTGGCTTTATCCGCAAGCTCGCCAAGCTTTTCAAGACAAACAAAAAGAGCGTCGGGCGGAACCGCTCTTGGCTCATGCGCCGGAAATCGACGAAGCCGATGTTCCGGAAGCGGACGAGGAGCCGGAGCCGCCCAAAGCCCCCGTTCCAACTCGGACACCACCGGCTAAGCCGGATTTTGTCACTGCTGCTTTCGGCGTGAAATCTCCGATCGTTCCCGCAAAGCCCCAGCAGCCCGAAAAACCGAAGGTCGATGTTTCCGGCGTTGCCGTTGGGAGCGCAGTGGCTCACGCTAAGTTCGGCATCGGCAAGGTGATCGAGCTGAACAGGGGATATGTGACCGTCCGCTTTGAACAGGGTGAGAAGCGCTTTATTTTCCCCGATGCGTTTGAATTCGGATTCTTGAAAGCGCAATAGGCAAAAAGAGGCCCTTCGTATCATTTTCTTGACTTGATACGAAGGGCCTTGCCTTATGTATAGATTACTTGATGATAGACAGTTTCGGATGCACGGTCTCGGCAGGAATTCATCCGCCCGACCCATTCCATTTGGTCGTTGGCTTTCAGCATTTCCGTAATGCCCTCTGCATCTACCATTTGCTTTACCAGCCGAATCCACAAAAGCAAGGGGCTGGAATACTCTGCTGTATATTTTGTTGGATTGGAAGACTCTGCTTTCTGGAACTTTAGGAACCAGCCGGATGAAGATCGCTGCACATTCTTTGTGGCATTATCCCGTGCAAAGGAATCGGTTACTTTCACATTCTGTAAACGAAGAACAGGTATGAGACATCCAATGCAGCATCACAACGCAATTAATGAGTTTTTTAATTTATTGCAAAAACCGGGAATTGCAGAAGTAAAAACCGTATCTTAGAATTCAGATTCTTTAGTTTGATTACTTCATATCTTCTTTTTTATTCCTTGGTTAAATTGAGTTTGAAAATGAGGGAATACCGCAGTACACCTTTTTGAGATTCATATACAGGAAAGTCATCACAGCACACCCCTCCTTAGCATTGAAGGTATACAAATGTAAAGTTTTAGAACGCTTCAGAAATATAGAAAAAACGCCGTCTCGGGATCACTCCCAAGACGGTGCTTTTCTGTTGCGGATCAGAGCGAACACTTCACGGCGAAGCCGCCGCTGAAGAAATAGGTGTTCGTCCAATACCTGTTTGGTGGACCTGAAGAGACTCGAACTCTCGACCTCTCGGATGCGAACCGAACGCTCTCCCAGCTGAGCTACAGGCCCATATTGAATTCAGCGGGGATATTATAGCACATTTCTCGGAAAAATCAATCCTTTTGAAAAAATTTTTCCGGTTTTGGGGCTGTGTGGCTCATGGATCGTGCGGGGGCGCGCATACTACATAGCGAAAACGAACGGGAGGCGCAGGGTATGGAGTCGATCTGGGAGAAAACGTGCAAGGGGCCGGCGCGGCCGCCGCTTTACGGCAAAGCGCAGGCGGACGTGGCCGTGATCGGCGGCGGGATGACGGGCATTCTGACCGCGCTGGAGCTGCAGGAGCGCGGCCTGCAGGTCGTCGTCGCAGAGGCCGGGCATGTTGGGGGCGGCCAGACGGGCCGCACAACGGCGAAGCTCACCGCACAGCATGGAGCCATTTACGCCGGGCTGATCGAGCGGCTCGGCCGGGAAAAGGCGGCGATGTACGCGCGGGCCAACCGGCGCGCCGTGGAGCGCTGCTGCGCGCGCATCGAGCTGGAGCAAATCGACTGCGATCTGGAGCGCGCGGACTCGTGGCTCTACTCCTACGACCGGGAGGACGCCCTGCTGCGCGAGGCAGAGGCGGAGCGGGCGCTCGGGCTGGACGCGTCGTTCGAGCCGGACACCCCTCTGCCGCTGCGTGTATGCGGAGGCGTGCGGCTGCGCGGGCAGGCGCAGTTCCATCCGCTGAAGTTCCTGCAGGCGCTGGCCGACCGGTTGACGATCTACGAGCGCACGCCGGTCGAGCACGTCGAGGGCGGCACGCTGTTCACCCCGCGCGGAACGATCGAGGCCGGGCGCGTGGTATTTGCGTCGCACTACCCGTTCGTGAACGTGCCGGGGCTTTACTTTGCGCGGATGCATCAGGAGCGCTCCTACGCCATCGCGCTGGAGAACGCCGTCCTGCCGGCAGGCATGTATTACGGGCTGGAACCGAACGCATGGTCGCTGCGCAGCTACCGTGGGACGGTCATCCTCAGCGGCGGCGCGCACCGCACCGGCCGGAACGGCGGCGGGCACTATGCCGCCCTGCGCGAGGCGGCGCAGGCGCTGTTCCCCGGCAGCCGCGAGGCGGCGCACTGGTCGGCGCAGGACTGCATGACGGCCTCCGGCGTGCCGTATATCGGGCGGTTCTCCGCAAGGGACCCGCAGTGGTATGTGGCGACGGGCTTCCGCAAATGGGGCATGTCGAATGCCATGGCCGCGGCGGAGCTGCTGACGGCCCTGATCTGCGACGGCAGCCATCCGGATGCCGCGGTCTTTGACCCCGGCGATCTGCTGCAGCAGCGGCCGGGCCGCATTGCGGAGGAGGGCCTGCAGGCCGCGCGCGGGCTGGGCCGGCGCGTGCTCCACGGGCCGGTCCCGCAGGCGGACGAGCTGGCCGTCGGCGAGGGCGGCCCGGCGGAGCTGGACGGAAAGCAGATGGGCGTGTACCGCGCAACGGAAGAGCTGTATTACGCCGTGGAGCTGCGCTGCCCGCATCTCGGCTGCCGGTTGGAGTGGAACCCGGACGACAAGAGCTGGGACTGCCCGTGCCACGGCTCGCGCTTTGACGTGCAGGGCCGCTGCCTGACGGAGCCCGCGCAGACGGACCTGCCCGCCTGCTGCAGGAGAAGAAGCTGAAGGCAAGCGGAAAATGGATCGTGGAAAGTTGCGCAAGACTGCCAGCCACGCTTTGTAAGGGAGGGGACAGCCCGGCCCGGCGGCGCGCTGCCGATTCGTACCGGCCTCCGTTAAAACGGTAACAGCCGATTGCGTCTGTAGCGGCGTGCCCTTTACGGGTACGCCCTGTACAGGAATATTCAACCGCGCAAGTGCACTGGTGCACCGCGCGCTCTCCTGACGTGTCATTGCGAGGAGCGAAGCGACGTGGCAAT
>NZ_JBBMFF010000113.1:0-3811 GCF_040096185.1 Faecousia intestinalis
TCAGTCACCTTCGGTGACAGCTCTCCCAGAGGGAGAGCCAAGGTCGCTTCGCTCCTCGGAATGACACGTCAGGGTGGCCCGGCGGTGGGAACTGTGCATTGCATCGAATTCGCAGTACTTTTGCCGCTTCGCGGACGGGCCCGGCTGTCCGCTCCCCTACAATGGCGCGTGCGGTCGGCGATACTGCCCGGAAATTTACAACTGCCCATGGCGCTCGCTACCCGCAAGGGGCACGCCGCATCCGTAAGGCGGCAAAGCCGCCAACGGCTGCGCAGGGAACGCCGCTACATTTTTCTCTCGCGCAGCCGCCGCCGCTACAGACGCAATCGGTCGGTGCGTTTTTATCGGCACCTTGAACGAACTGGAAGTGCCTTCCCGAGATTGCCACGTCGCTTCGCTCCTCGCAATGACAAATCGGGGGCCATCCTCATTTTAACGGTGACCTGTACAAATCGGCAGCAATGCGCCGGGCGGGGCACGCCCCGCCTCCGCGATTTCCATTCCATAATAATTATTTCTCGCCGTCCAGCGTCAGCCTTCGAATCTCCGTGCCCTGATAGTAGTGCAGCAGGATCTCATCAAAGCGCCTGCCCGCCCGCGCCATGGCCTCCGCGCCGTACTGGCTCAGGCCGACGCGGTGGCCGAAGCCGTGCGTCGTGACCGTCACGCCGTCCTCCTGCGGGGAAAACTCGATGTCCGTCGAGCGCAGGCCGAGCAGGCGGCGCAGCTCCGTACCCGTGAATGATGCGCCGCCCAGCTCCAGCGTCCCGATGCCGCCGCCCTCCGTATAGCGGACGGTCCCGAACCAGGTCTCCGGCGTACCGGAAAGGTCGGCGTCCGGCCGCGCGGGCGTGATGCGGTCCCGGAATTCTTCCGCCGTGAACGTCAGCGTTTCCGTTTCGCGCGGCGCGTCCTCCTCGCCGGGGCTGGGAACGGACTGCAGATATGGAATTTCACCGCCCCAGACGGCCACGGCCGCCTCCGTCCGCCCGCCGGAGCAGGAAAAATACGTCGCGTCGATGAGCTGCCCGTCATAGACGACGGCAAGCCCGTCCGTCTCCGTCACGGCCGCCTCCGCCGCCGCGTGCTCCGGCCACTGCTCTGGGGCGCACCAGCCCTGGCAGCAGGCGGCGCTGGCGCAGACGTCGGCCTCCGCGTGCTTGCCCGCCCCGGCCTGCCGCAGGGCGAATGTCCGCGCGGCACAGGCCTGCGCCTTGAGCGCCTCGGCCGCAAAGCCGGACGGCACCTCCGCCAGCAGCACGCAGACAAGGTAGTCGTGCAGCGTCTGCTCACACACGGCCCCGTCCACAAGCACGCGCAGCGTCACGGCCCCGTCGAACGGCTCGTCCGCAGGCTCTGCGGGCGCGGTCTCCGCCTCCGTCGCGGCGAGCGTCTCGGCCCTCCCGTGCGGCAGGAGCTGCCCCGGCAGCAGCGGCAGCGCCAGCAGCATCACGGCCGCGCCGAGCACGGCGCAGCCAAGGGCGGCGAAAAATTTCCGGATCATAGCTTGCTCCTTTCCCCGCGCTTGACGAAGTCCGCGCAGGCTGGTATAATGTATAGATAAACAGAAAAAGTGGAAAAAATTGAGGTGATCCCTTTGGTTGACGAACGATTTGACGAGCTCCTTCACACTCTATGCGCGGATTACCGCGTTCATAACAACTTGAATCTCGAGGCGCGGACGAACAGCAACATCAAGCGCGGCCTGCGCAACGACGACGGCACCGGCGTCATGGTTGGCTGCACGGCCGTCGGCAATGTCCTCGGCTATACGATCGAGGACGGCGAGCGCGTGCCCATGCCCGGCCGCCTGATCTACCGCGGCTACGACCTGTCCGACCTGGTGGACGGCTACATCCGCGAGCAGCGCTTCGGCTTTCCGGAGGTCGCGTACCTGCTGCTCTTCGGCCACCTGCCCGATCAGGAGCAGTACGACATGTTCAAGCGCCTGCTGCATGATTTTACGGATCTGCCGCAGAATTTTACGGAGGACATGATCCTGAAAAATCCGAGCCACAACGTCATGAACAAGCTCGGACGGTCCGTCCTTGCCCTGTATTCCTGCGACCCGGACCCGGATAGCCTGAGTGTCGAGAATATGATGCGCCAGTCCATCGAGCTCATTGCGCGCTTCCCGGTCATCGCGGCCTATGCCTATGTTGTAAAGCGGCATTATTTTGACAACGACAGCCTCTATCTTCACCGGCCGGAGCCGGAGCTGTCCACGGCGGAGAACTTCCTGCGCATGATCCGCCCGGACAAGCACTTCACCCAAGAGGAGGCGCGGCTGCTCGACCTGTGCCTTGTGTGCCATGCAGAGCACGGCGGCGGCAATAACTCCACGTTCACCTGCCGTTCCGTCTCGTCCACGGGGACGGACACCTATTCCGCCATCGCCGCGGCCGTCGGCTCGCTGAAGGGGCCGAAGCACGGCGGCGCGAACCGGCAGGTGCTGGCGCAGTTCTCCCTCATCAAGCAGACCGTCCGCGACTGGAAGGACGATGACGCCGTAGCTGACTGCGTCGGCCGCATCCTGCGCCGCGAGCTTGGCGACGGCAGCGGTCTCATTTACGGCATGGGCCACGCGGTCTATACCCTGTCCGATCCGCGCACCGTCATCCTGCGGAAGAGCGCCCGCACGCTGGCCGCCCAGCGCGGCATGCTCGACGAGCTGGAGCTGATGGAGGCGGTCGAGCGCGTAACGCCGCGCGTGTTCGCCGAGATCACGGGGCACGAAAAGGTCATGTGCGCCAATGTGGATATGTATTCCGGCCTCATTTATCAGATGCTGGATATCCCGCCTGACCTCTTTACGCCGCTGTTCGCCGTCGCGCGCATCACGGGCTGGTGCGCCCACCGGATGGAGGAGGTCCTCACCGGCGGCCGCCTGTACCGTCCGGCCTACAAGTCGCTCACCCGCCACAGGGAGTATATCCCCATGGCTGCCAGAACATACCGGAAAAATCCGCTTCCCGCCGAAAAAAGGGATTGACAAGCCACCCTCGCCGTGCTATAATATGCGAGCAGTCCGAAATTCCGGACGGAATATATCGTATGCGCGAGTGGTGGAATTGGCAGACTCGCTAGATTCAGGTTCTAGTGTCCACTCCGGACGTGCGGGTTCAAGTCCCGCCTCGCGCACCAAAAACCGGTTGTCCAGCGGACAACCGGTTTTTTCAACAACGCTGCCGGATTTGTGAATGCGCTTCGCGCGAAATGTGCCTGCGGGTGTGCGTGGATTTATTTTATTTTATTTGATTCCATATATAGTTAGGAGGACCCGCCATGAAGAAACGCCTGCCGCTTCTGCTCCTTCCCGTGCTCGCACTGATCCTGGAGGCCCTGCCCTATGGTGCGGTGCTGCAGTTTGGGCGCCCGGCCGCAGCGCCGCTCCGGGAGCTGTACTCCTATTTTGATCTCACGCCGTTCGGCTATGCGAATTTTGCGCCGCTCTTTACGGCACTTGGCACCTGTGTCCTGCTGGTCCTGCTGGCGCTGTACGCCGGGACCGGAAAGCGGGGACTTGCCGCCGCAGCGCGGATCGCAGCGGGCGTCTGCGCCCTCGTCTCGCTCGGTCCGCTCCTGCTGGGCATCCGGAATTATTCCGTTACCGGTGCGCTCATCACGGCCTCCCTGCTGGCGGAATGCCTCTGGCTGTGCCGCGTATGGAGACCGAAGAAAGAAAACCCCTAATACTGATTCCTGATTAAAACATTTAATCAGGAATCCCGTGTGCTACGCACACTCGCATCGTGCTGACGCACGCTGCGCCGTCTCATGCAGAATCTGACGCGCCCTCGGCGCTATAAAA
>NZ_JBBMFF010000114.1:0-13219 GCF_040096185.1 Faecousia intestinalis
CGTTGGCGGCTTTGCCGCCTTACGGATGCGGCATGCCCCTTGCGGGTACACAAAGTATTCCTGCGTTTTCCATACCTTGACTTGCCAAAAAATCTCTCGCCATCCACTCTTGCTGATCTAAGCAGAGCTTCCTGAAAGCAATCTGTGTAACGGGTGATATTTTTCTCGGAGCGTGAAACGGAAATGGATATGACTGTCAAGCGTGGCGATATTTTCTATGCCGATCTCAGTCCGGTCGTCGGCAGTGAGCAGGGGGGCACGCGGCCCGTGCTCATCGTGCAGAACGACATGGGCAACCGGCATTCTCCCACGGTGATTGCGGCGGCGATCACGAGCCAGATGAACAAGGCAAAGCTGCCGACGCACATTGAGCTGACCGGCCGGAACGTCGGCCTGACGAAGGACTCTGTCGTGCTGCTCGAGCAGATCCGCACCATTGACAAGCGCCGCCTGCGCGAGCACATGGGCAGGCTCGATGCGGCCATGATGAATCAGGTCGACAACGCCATTGCGGTCAGCTTTGGCCTGCCGAAGGGCGAAACGGAATGATGCGCCACCCTCCCGCATAGGCTGTGCGGGAGGGATTTTTGATGATGGAATTGAGCGTTTGGGAGCAGGGCGAGCAGATCGGTACCGTAACGGCGCAGCAGGATGGGCTGTTCTATATTTTTATCTGCAAAATTTCCAAGCATGCGGAACAACTGCGCCGCATTTACGTCATATCTAAATGGAGAGTGGAGTATCTCGGCATTCCGTATCCGCGCCGTGAGGGCGCAGAGCTGCAGGCCTGCATCCCGGTGTCGCATTTTCCGGACGGGCTGACGGCCGCTGCGGCGGCTGCCATGCCGCGCGGCGCGTGGCTCCCGTGGTGCGGCGAGGCGGACGGCGTTCCCATCCGCAACGGCCTGCTCAAGCAGCTGGAGGACGGCTATGCGCTTGCCCTGCTGCCAGAGGAGGCACAGCAGCTGCCGCAATGGCTGCCGCAGGCGGCGGAGCAGGAGCTTATGGGCCGGGCGCGGCTGGTGTTCCGGCTCGATGCGGCGGGATGCATGCCCTCCATAGAAATGACAGAAAACGGAGGAAGTACCGATGAAGCACAGAATTTTAGCGATCCTTTTGCTGGCAGCGTGCCTTCTGACGCTGCTCCCGGCGACGGCGATGGCCGTCCCGGAGACGGAGACCCGCTCGAAGGGCGGCAAGCTGATCGCCCTGACATTTGACGACGGCCCCGGACCCTATACGCGCCGCCTGCTCGAGGGGCTGGCAAAGCGCGGCGTCAAGGCGACGTTCTTCATGCTCGGTCAGCAGGCCGAAAACTACGATGTGACGGCGGGCCTCGTCCGCGATGCCGGCCATCAGATCGCCTCGCATACATACGATCACCCGCAGCTGAGCAAAAAGACGGACTCGCAGGTGAGGTGGCAGATCAGCCATACGGCCGATATTCTCAACCGCATCACGGGCTATGGCACGCATTATCTTGTGCGCCCGCCCTACGGCGATTATAATTCCCGCGTGCTGTCGCTGCTGGACAATCCGGCCATTCTCTGGTCCGTCGATCCGCTGGACTGGAAGTACCGCAATGCAGACACCGTCTGCACGAACATCGTCAACGGAGCACATGACGGCGCGATCGTGCTGGCGCACGACATCCACTCCACCACGGTGGACGGCGTCCTGATGGCCATTGACAAGCTGCAGGCCAAGGGCTATGAATTTGTTACGGTGAACGAGCTGTTCCGCCGCCGCGGCGTCTCGCTGGAGAAGGGCCACACCTACAGCTCCTGCAAGCCGACCGGAACGGATCTCGGCCCCGTAAATGCACCGACCGTCACGGAGGCGGGCGGAAAGGTCACCATCACGGCCGACAAGGGCGCAGTGATCTACTATACGCTCGACGGCTCCTCGCCGCTGGCCTCCGGCCGGGTTTATTCCGGTCCCATTGAGGCAAAGGCAGGCCAGACCCTTCGCGCTGTGGCCGCCTTTAATCTGAATGGCAGTGCCAGCGCTGAGACCTCGGTCCAGGTGCGCGGCATTACGCTGAAGGAGCCGACAGTCAGGGCTCTGAACGGCAAGGTTATGATCTCCAATCCGAATCCGAATTCCGAGCTGCGCTACACGCTCGACGGCTCTGCTCCGACGGAGCGCTCGGCGGTTTACCCTTCCTCCGGTTTGGAATTTTTTACCGGAATTCTGCGCTATCGCGTGTTTGCAAAGGAGGGATGTGGCCAGACGTACACGCTCTATCTGAGCAAGTCCGGCCATCTCTTTCGCGACGTGCCCACAAATTCCTGGTATTTCGAAAGCATTGACCGGGCAGTCTCTCTGGATCTTCTTAAAGGCGTGGGAGACTTTGCGTATGAACCGGATGGAGGCCTGAACCGCGCCATGTTCGTTACGATGCTGGCGCGTGCCGTCGGCGAGAGCCTCCCGGACAGCGCAGCGGGCTTTTCCGACGTGAAGGGCGGCCAATGGTACACGGCAGCGATGAGCTGGGCCCTGCGGAAAAATCTGATCCGCGGCTATGAGGATGGCTCCTATCGCCCCGAGGCGCTCATCACGCGCGAGGAGATGTGCGTCATTCTCGACCGCCTTATGCAGCAGCGCGGCGAGACGCTCCACACCGGAAAGCTGAGCTTTGCCGACACGGCGTCCATTTCCGTCTGGGCGCGAGACAGCGTCGCGCGCATGACGGCCCTCGGCCTTATCCGCGGCGCGGAGAACAACCGCTTCTTCCCGCAGCGCACGACCACGCGCGCCGAGGCTGCGACGGTCATGCTCCGCATCTACGACCATCTGCACTGAAACACAAAGTGCCCCTGCCATGCTTTCGGCGTGGCAGGGGCATTATTGTGCTTTAGACCATCTCTTCGGGATGGAACAGAGCGTCGAACTGCTCGCCGGTCAGGCAGCCAAGGCGCAGGCATGCCTCGCGGAGCGTCAGGTCCTCCCGGTGGGCGAGCTTTGCAGTCTCGGCAGCCGCTTCATAGCCGATCGTGGGGCTGAGCGCCGTGACGAGCATGAGGGAGCGGCGGAGATTTTCCGCCATTTTCTCGCGGTTGGCGCGGATGCCGTCGGCGCAGCGCAGGCGGAACGAGCGCATGCCCTCGGCCAGCAGCCGCGCGGACTGCAGGAATTCGTGCGCCAGAACGGGCAGGAAGACGTTCAGCTCGAAATTGCCCTGCGAGGCCGCAAAGCCGATCCCGGCTCCGTTCGCCATGACCTGCACGGCGATCATCGTCAGCGCCTCGCACTGCGTCGGGTTGACCTTGCCGGGCATGATGGACGAACCGGGCTCGTTCTCCGGCAGGAACAGCTCACCGAGACCGTTGCGTGGGCCGGAGCCGAGCCAGCGGATATCGTTTGCCAGCTTCATCAGGTCGCCTGCCAGCGCCTGCAGCGCGCCGTGGGCGAAGACCAGCTCGTCGCGGGAGGTGAGGGCGTGGAACTTGTTCGGGGCGCTGCGGAAGTCCTTGCCCGTCAGGCGGCTGATCTCCGCAGCGACCTCTTCGGCAAAGCCTGCGGGGGCGTTCAGCCCCGTGCCGACGGCCGTGCCGCCCAGCGCAAGCTCCCGCAGCGGCGGAAGCGCCAGCCGGATCAGCTCCGCATCGCGCTCGAGGCTGCTGCGCCAGCCGGAGATCTCCTGCGGGAACGAAATGGGCGTGGCATCCTGCAGGTGGGTGCGTCCGGCCTTGATGACGCCCTCATTTTCGGCCTCGAGGCGCTTGAGAGAGTCGATCAGCTCCGCCAGCGCGGGCAGGGCGCCGTCCTCGAGCGCGCAGACGGCCGCGATATGCAGGGCTGTGGGGAACGTGTCGTTCGAGGACTGCGAGCGGTTGACGTCATCATTCGGGTGCAGCAGCCGCCTGCCCGCCAGCTCGTTGCCGCGGTTCGCGATGACCTCGTTTGCGTTCATGTTCGTCTGCGTGCCGGAGCCGGTCTGCCAGACGACAAGCGGAAAGTGGTCTGCCAGCTTTCCGGAGATAATTTCATCGGCTGCGGCGCAGATGGCGCTGCATTTTTCTGCCGTCATGGCGGCAGGGCACAGGCGGGCGTTCGTTATGGCGGCCGCCTTTTTCAGGATGCCGAATGCGTGGATGATCTCCGGCGGCATGGGCTCGCGGCCCTGCCCGATCGGGAAGTTTTCAAAGCTGCGCTGCGTCTGCGCGCCCCAATAGCGGTCCGCAGGCACGCGGACGTCGCCCATGGAGTCGTGCTCCATGCGATATTCCATATCCTTCACCTCAGAAGCGGGCCGTGTGCCCGCATTTTTTCTGCCGATACCATATCATCCCCGCCGCGCCGTGTCAAGTGCGCAGGAGAATATCGGATAAAATGCGCCCCGCAGCTTTTCGGGCTGCGGGGCGCGGGAAGGGGGGTGAAACGGTCAGGTTATGCGTTTGCCTTGACGTAGCGCATGAGGATGGCAGCCGCCTGCTCGCGGGCCGCAAGGCCCTGCGGGGCAAGATAGGTGCCGTCCGCTTCCTTCGAGCCGGTAACGAGGCCCGTGGAAACGGCCCATGCCATGGCGTCTCTGGCGTAGGTGCTGACGCTTTCGGCATCGGGATAGCCGCTCAGCACGTCCGCCTCGGGCGCTTCGGCCTTGGCATAGCGGAAGAAGATCGCAGCCAGCTGCTCGCGGGTGACCGGCTCGGACGGGGCGAACTTGTTGCCGCCGACGCCGTTGACGATGCCGTTTGCGGCGGCCCAGGCGATCGCATCGGAGTACCACTGGCCGTCATCCACATCCGCAAAGCCGGACGGAGCGTCGACAGCCGGGCTGCCCGCCATGCGGTAGAGCACAGTGACGAGCATGGCGCGCGTCAGGGTGTCCTTCGGTGCAAACGTCGTAGAGGTCGTGCCGACCATGAGGCCGTTCTCGATCACGAAGCAGATGCCTTCCTTCGCCCAATCCGTCGGGATGTCGGTGTAGGCAGCGCACTTGTGGCCGAGGGCCGGGGTCTCGCTGTCCACATAGCTGTCGCCGCAGCGGCTGCAGGTGTGGGTCGTGTAGCCCGCCTCGTCCAGCGTCGGCTCGGTGACGACGGCCTGATAATCATGGCCGAGAGGGGCGGTGATCTCCGTGATGACGCTGTAGTCGCAGTGCTTGCAGGACTCGCGGACAAAGCCGTAGCCGAGGCAGGTGGCCGGGACGGTCTCCGTCTCGCAGTCATGGCCGACAGCGTCCACATAGTCCGCAACATAGCTGTCGCCGCAGACGGAGCAGGTGTAGGTGGTGTAGCCCATCTTGTCGCAGGTCGGGGCGGTCACAACGGCTTCGTAGCTGTGCGCGACCGTCGGGATGGCCTCGGTGTAGGACTTGCCGCACTCGCTGCAGGTGAAGGTCTTCACGCCTTCCTCGGTACAGGTCGGTTCCTTCGTGACGACGGCTGTGTAGGTGTGTTCGAGCGCATCGGTGTAGCTGCCGACATAGCTGTCACCGCAGACGGAGCAGGTGTAGGTGGTGTAGCCCATCTTGTCGCAGGTCGGGGCAGTCACGACGGCTTCATAGCTGTGGCCGGTGGCCGGGACGATGGAATCGACGTAGCTGTCGCCGCAGACGGAGCAGGTGTGCGTGGTATAACCGGCATTCGTGCAGGTCGGGGCAGTCACGACGGCATCGTAGCTGTGGCCGGTGGCCGGGACGATGGAATCGACGTAGCTGTCGCCGCAGACGGAGCAGGTATGTGTGGTGTAACCGTTGTTCGTGCAGGTCGGAGCCGTCACAACGGCTTCATAGGTGTGGTCCGCCTTTGCCAGAGCAACGTCATAGCTGTCACCGCAGTGCGAGCAGGTGAAGGTCTTCACGCCCTCTGCCGTGCAGGTCGGCACGCGGGTGATCTGCCAGACATAGTCATGGCCGGTGGCCGGGACGACAGAATCGATGTAGCTGTCGCCGCAGACGGAGCAGGTGTGCGTGGTGTAACCGGCGGCGGTGCAGGTCGGCGCAGTGACGGTATCCTCATAGCTGTGGCCGGTAGCCGGAACAATGGAATCAACGTAGCTGTGGCCGCAGACGCTGCACAGATGCGTGGTATAACCGGCGGCAGTGCAGGTCGGGGCAGTCACGGTGAGCGTGTACTGATGACCGGCAGCGTCAACATAGTTGTCGCGGTAGCTGTCGCCGCAGACGGAGCAGACGTGGTTCGTGTAGCCGTCCTTCTCGCAGGTCGGGGCAACGACCGATTCCTCGTAGCTGTGGCCGTTGGCCGGGACAAAGTCGGCCTTGACGGTCTCGCCGCAGGCGGTGCAGGTGTAGACCGTGTAGCCCTGCTCCGTGCAGGTCGGGGCGACGACCGTCGTCACTCCGAGCGTATGCTCGCTCTGGCCCTCGGCCAGCTTCTGCCAGACCAGAATGGGATAGCCGCCGTTGACCTTCTGCATGCAGGTGCCGTCAGCCTTGAAGGAAGCGCCGAGCTTCGTGACGAAGCCAGAGGCTTTCATGGCCTCAGCCGACATCTCTACGAAGACGGACGGATCATGCATCGTGGAATAGTTCATCTTGCCGAGACCTTCGAGGCCGCAGGCGCGGTAGTAGACGTCTTTCACTTCAAGGTAGCTGCCCTCGGAGTAGTCCGCGTGCATGACGCCGATGGCAGCGCCGGGGTTACCGGCTGTCTTCAGACCGAGGTCGGTCACGGTGCCGGCGTTGTAGCAGTTGTGAACGTAGCTCTGCTCATAGACTCTCGAGGAGCTGGCGTCGAGCTTGCCGACGAGGCCGCCGATGCCGCAGTAGTTCTTGTCGCTGTGGCCGGTGATCGCGCCGGAGTTGTAGCTGTCGACGATGTAGCTCGGGCCATTCGTGGCATCGGAGCTGCTGCCGACCGAGCCGACGAGGCCGCCGACATAGCAGTCGCCGGTGACGGCGCCGCTGTTGTAGGAGCGGGTGATGGAGGAACCATAGCGGATCTCTGCGAACAGGCCACCGATGGCCTGCTTGCCCGTGCCGTAGGCAATGAGGCCGATGGCGCCGGTGTTGCAGGAGTCAACGACCTTCGTGGATTTGACCTCAGCGCCGAGACCACCGATCTTTGTGCGGCCGGTGATCGCACCGTTGTTCGCGCAGGCGGTGTAGGTTGTCGTCTCACTCTTGGGCACGAAGCCGGAGACGTAGTCGCCGTCGGAGGTTACGCTGCCGTTGTTCACGCAGCGCAGGAAGTCTGCGTTCTTCACCGTACCGGCAAAGCCGCCGACATAGCTCCAGGGATAGGGAGCCGTGCCCTGCTTGGCCGTGACGGTGACGTCCGTTGTGACGTCCGTAAAGGAGACGTATTCCGCAGCGCCGACGAGGCCGCCGGAATAGGCATAGGAGTTGCGATAGTTCTCCGTGATGGAGAGCGTGCCGGTGAGCGTCAGATTCTTGATCTCTGCCTTCTTGTCGGCCGTGCCCTTGACATAGCCGAAGAGGCCGAGGTACGGAGCGCCGATTGACTTGTCATCGGAATCGAAGGTGATGCTCATGCCGGTGATGCTGTGGCCGTCGCCGTCGAAGCTGCCGGTGAACGGCTGCTTCAGGGAGCCGATCGGGGTCCAGCTTTCAACGCTCGTCAGGTCGATGTTGGCCGTCAGCTTGCCGCTGATGCCGGTCTCACCGCTGTTGACCTTACTCGCGAACCAGAGCAGCTGGCTGGCGTTGCCGATGAGGTAGACACCGTCTTCATCCTGGCTGGGCAGGACGTCGAGCTCGAGCTTGGCCGTCTTCGTCTTCAGGCCGTAGTTGGCGCTGTCGAAGCCGTAGGTGTAAGAGAGGATGATGGAGGTCTGACCCTGTTCGATCGGGCCTTCCTGCCAGGTCACATAGTTCGTGATATCCCGCTCGAGACCGTTGGCCAGCTTGGCAACGACCTTCATGCCGGAGGCATCGAACGTCTCGCCGGCCTTATAGGTCATCTTCTCCGGGTTTTCCGTGACCTCAATGGACAGAATCTTCGAGGTGATGGCCATCATGTAGCAGGAGTCGTTCTTGTAGTAGATCGTGCCGGTGCTGTCTGCGATGGTGGAGCAGATACAGTACTGTGCCAGCGGAGCCTGCGGCGTGAAGATCTCGCTGTAGCCGGAATCCGTGGCCGTCTTCGGCTCGGTCTGGCCCGGGCGATCCATCAGGACGGAAATGCCGCCGGGGGTATAGTTGTAGGGGAGGTAGATGAAGACATAGCCGTCGCCCGCGCCGTCGCCGTCGAAGTCCTTGTCGACATAGGCCGTGGAGACCATGGCCGAGGTCTGCGGATAGCCGACGATGCCGTAGGAATAGGCATAGCTCATTTCGCCAGTTGCAGTATCCAGATCAATGACCTCGATGCAGTGGCCGCCGTTCTGGGAGAACTGGCCCTTGCTGCCGGAAACGCCGAGGTAGATGCGCCCGTTGTAGACGGACGGCGTGCAAGTGGACATGATGGCACCGGGCTTTTCCTCACTGGTGTAGCCCTCGGCGTCCTTGAGCGCCAGAGACTTGAAGTCCGTGATCTTGCCGGTTTCCCAGTCGATGGCGGCATTGTAGATGTAGCCGCCCTTGGACGTGAAGAACACGCGGTCAGAATCCGGGTCGTGGGAAACGTTGGAGCGGATATCACCCTTGCAGCCGTAGTGGGAGTCGAGCAGCTTGCCTGTCAGGCGGTC
Source organism: Faecousia intestinalis (assembly GCF_040096185.1). NCBI lineage: Bacteria > Bacillati > Bacillota > Clostridia > Eubacteriales > Oscillospiraceae > Faecousia > Faecousia intestinalis. The sequence goes on from NZ_JBBMFF010000114.1 coordinate 8,617, forward strand.
GAAGACCAGCAGGGCGGAGGTGTTGATATAGTCACCCTCGCCGGAGCCGTCGTCCGTGCCGACGATGCAGAGGTTATCCGTCACATAAGCGCCTGCCCAGTAGAAGCCGCCGACGCAGGCATAGGACCAGGAGGCGAGCTTGGCTTCATCCGTCTTCATCGGGTCCTCATCCGTCACGGAGATGGCAACGAAGTTGCCGGGCTTGCTCTCGCCGTTCCAGAAGCCGACATAGATGTAGCCGTCGTGGTACGTCGGGGAGGTATTGGGCTGGCCGCCGAGCGGATCGGTGTAGATCCACAGGGATTCGAGCGTCTTGGCGTTGAAGGCCTGGATCTTGCCGCCGGACAGGCCGACAAAGATCATGCCGTCGGCATAGGTTGCCGGGTTGATGGAGAAGCTGGAGGTACCTGCCATCGTGCCCTCTGCGAGCACCTTGCCGGTGTTGACGTCGAGGCGCTTGATGGTGCTGCCGGTGTAGGTGATGAGGTCACCGTCCACCAGAATGGGGGAGCCGGGAGCGGCCGCCCAGCCTGTGCCGTACTTCGCAGCCCACAGCAGCTCACTGTCCTCACTCGTGTAGGGCGTGGGGGCGTTCGTGATGCCAAGGTGATTGCTGCCGTTGCGGAAGTTAGGCCATTCGGCGGGGAGATCCTTGACAAGGGTCGTGTTCTCTTCGGCTGCGGTCAGCGTGATCTTGAGCACTGGCTCGGCCGCGCTGGCAGTCAGGCTGCCCGACTTGCCGACATAGCCCTTTGCCGTTGCGACATAGGTGTAGGCCGCGCCGTCCATCAGGGCATAGTCGCCGTTTTCATCCGGATAGATGCTGGTGTTGAACGAGTCATACATGACCAGCAGGGCGTTCTCCGGGTCAAGCTCTGCACGCACCTTGCAGATGGCGTGCTTCGTTGCCTTGACGGTGTAGGAGGTCGACAGGCCGTCTGCGTTGGAGACGACGACGGTCATGACGTTCTCGCCGTCCTGCAGGGTCCATTCGCCGGACTCCGCGCCGTTGTAGGTCACGGTGTAGCCGTCCTGATACGGTATGGCGCTGAGCGTGATGGAATCTGCCGTCGTGTCGATGGTGTATTCCGCCGTGCGGTGCGAGAACGTCTCGTTCATGCGCGCGCCGGTCACGTTCAGGGCAGACAGGGTCGTAGTGCGGAACGAGGTGAGCGTGTAGGTCTGCGTATTGCCGTCAACGCCGACCGTCAGGGTGACGGTGTTCGGCTTGGCATCGCGGCTGAAGTTTGCGAGGCTCTGGCCGGAGGTCTTGCCGGACGTAATGGCCGTGGACTGGGTCTTGCCGTTATACAGATTCGTCCACTCGGCCTTGATGGTGGAGCCTTCCGGGGCATTTTCGGACAGCGTGGCCCACAGGAAGGCGCTGAAGCCGTCTGCATCGGGGATGGCGACCTGATATTCGGCCGTCTTACCGTCGAATTCCGGCGTAAAGACATAGTCGCCGGAGGCGTTGTAGGCGGTCAGGCGGAGCGCGGACAGGTAGGCGATCTTCTCACCGCAGCGGCTGCAGATGCCGCCTTCGCCGACATTGTGGCCGAGAGCCGGAATCTCTTCCGCCTTCGTCTCGCCGCAGGCCGTGCAGGTGTAGGTCTTGGAACCGGCCTCGGTGCAGGTCGCGTCGACCGTTGCGGTCACTTTAAACGTGTGCTCGCTCTGGCCTTCGCCCAGCTGCTGCCAGGTGAGGACGGGGTAGCCGCTGTTGACCTTCTGCATGCAGGTGCCGTCAGCCTTGAAGGAAGCGCCGAGCTTCGTGACGAAGTCGGAGGCCTTCATGGCCTCTGCCGTCATCTCTGCGAAGACGGACGGATCGTGCATTGTGGAATAGTTCATCTTGCCGAGACCTTCGAGGCCGCAGGCGAGGTAGTAGACGTTTTCCACTTCGAGGTAGCTGTCCGTGGAATAATCCGCGTGCATCAGACCGATCGCCGCACCGGCGTTGATCGTCTTCAGACCAAGGTCGGTCACGGTGCCGACATTGTAGCAGTTGTGAACGTAGCTCTGCTCATAGGTTCTCGAGGAGCTGGCGTCGAGCTTGCCGACCAGACCGCCGATGCCGCAGTAGCTCTTGTCGCTGTGGCCGGTGATCGCGCCGGAGTTGTAGCTGTCGACGATGTAGCTCGGGCCGTTCGCGGCGTCGGAGCCGCTGCCGACCGAGCCGACGAGACCGCCGACATAGCAGTCGCCGGTGACGGCACCGGTGTTATAGCAGCGCGTAAGCGTCGAGCCGTAGCCCATCTCGCCAAATAGACCGCCGATGCCCTGATTGCTGCCGTTGTAGGCTGCAAGGCCGATCGTGCCGGTGTTGTAGGAGTCGACCGTCTTCGTGGACTTTACGGCGCCGCCAAAGCCGCCGATCTTCGTGCGGCCGGTGATCGCGCCATTGTTCACGCAGGAGGTGTAGGTCGTCGTCTCGCTCTTGGCCGCGAAGCCGGAGACATAGTCGCCGTCCGTGGTCACGGCGCCGTTGTTGACGCAGCGCAGGAAGTCTGCATTCTTCACGATACCGGCAAAGCCGCCGACATAGCTCCACGGATAGGGGGCGGAGCCCTTCTTCGCGGTGATTGTGACGTTCGTCGTGATATCGGTGAAGGAAACATATTCCGCACCGCCAACGAGGCCGCCGGAGTAAGCGAAGGAGTTGCGGTAGTTTTCGGTGATGTCCAGCTTGCCGGAGAGCATCAGGTTCTTGATCTCCGCCTTCTTGTCGGCCGTGCCCTTGACATAGCCGAAGAGGCCGAGGTACGGAGCGCCGACAGATTTGTCATTGGAATCGAAGGTGATGCTCATGCCGGTGATGCTGTGGCCGTCGCCGTCAAAGCTGCCGGTGAACGGCTGCTTCTGGGAGCCCATCGGGGTCCACGCTTCGGTCAGCTCGATATTGGCAGTCAGCTTGCCGCTGATGGCGGTGTCGCCGCCGTTGACCTTCGCTGCGAACCACTGCAGCTGCTTCTCGCTGGCGATGCCGTAGACGCCGCTTTCGTCCTGCGTGGGGATCGCGGGGTCCTTTTCACCGCAGCGGATGCAGGCACCGTCTGCGCCGAAGGTGTGGCCGAGGGCCGGAAGCTCTTCCGTGCGGGTCTCGCCGTGCACGCTGCAGGAGAACGTCTTGACACCGGCCGTCGTGCAGGTGGGCTCCGTCGTGATGACGCCTTCATTCCACTGACAGGGCTGTGCATCGCCGCTGGAGAGGACGATCTTTGCCGTTGCGGGGGCGTAGCAGGCGTCCTCCGTGCCGTAGTTCGGGTCATAGCCCAGCAGGTAATAGGTACCGGCCTTCAGCGAGGCCGTGTCGAGCGTGTAGCTGCTGCCTTCGCTCGTAAGCTCCTGCTGCTGTTCCCAGTTTTCATTGTAGAGCTTCACATTGAGACCGGTGATCGGCTCAAAGGACTCCGTGCCGCCGTCGGACACGGACTTGGTGTCATACTTCTGCGTTTCGAATGTGATCTTTTCACCGACCTTGGCGGTGTAGTCGTCCTTGTCAAAGCGGGCGAATGCGCCGTAGGTCCAGAAGCTCCAGTTGGAGAACATGGCCAGATCGATCGTGTCGTTGTCGGACAGCAGAATGTAGTCTGCCGTGGATCCCCAGCCCGCAGACATCAGGGGATAGACGTGGTTGCGGTAGTACATGAGGTTCTCGTCATGGCCCCAGAAGTTCTGCATGTACATGGACGTGGCGCTGCCGGAGATGAGCAGCGCATTCAGCGTATCCTCATAGGAGCCGCCGAGCATGTCATTCACGCCTTCGCCGCTGCCGGTGAATTCCAGCAGGCCGGATGTGCCCTTGCCGCAGTCCTTCTCGGCCACGCCGAGGTAGTAGCGCTCGAGCATATAGATGTAGAGGTGCAGGAGCGTCGGGCGCTGCACGATCTCGTTGTCCGTATAGCTTCCGGAGCCGTTCTCCGTGTGGTAACGGTTAAAATCGTCCAGACCGTACAGGGACAGGGGGAAGTACGGGACCTTGACCTCCAGATGCGACAGGATGGTGCCGCCGTCGTCCTTGCCGATGATCGGTGCGCCGTCGCTCGAGATGGTCACATAGACGGTGACGGAGGCCTGGTCGGTCTCGTCATAGCCGTACTGGTTCTTGTCGCCGTCCTCCACGGCCTCGACCGTGATGGGAACGGTGACTTCGGTGCTGCCGCCGCCCGTGCAGGTAGCGGTAATGCCGATGCGGAATTCCCCTGCCTCGGCAGAGGTGAACTGCAGCGTATTGTCCTTGATATAGACCTTATCGCCGTAATCCGCCTTCAGCGCGAAGCTGAGAGCGTGCCCGTTCGGGTCGGTGAACACCGTTCCGAGCGGGAGCTGGTACAGCGCACCGACCTTGACGGGATCGGGCGCCGGGGTACTTACCGTGATGTCGCAGTCCGCCGCGAAGACCGCAGGGATCATCGACAGAAGCATAGCAAGCACCAGCAGGATGCTCAGGATTCTTTTCATGCTGCTTTCCTTTCTTTTGGGGAACCCACTGATCGATCCTCTGCGGCGGATGCCGGAGCTTTTTCGCCGATCCATCGGTTCGGAAAGTTTGGAGTATTGCGCAGCCGTTGGCGGCTCTGCCGCCTTACGGATGCGGCATGCC
>NZ_JBBMFF010000115.1:0-2837 GCF_040096185.1 Faecousia intestinalis
CCCCTACAATGGCGTGTGCGATCAACGTGAGTGCCTTCCCGAGATTGCCACGGGCGCAAAGCGCCCTCGCAATGACAAACCTTCGGCGTTCGCCGTTTTGCTGACAGCCTGTTTATTACACCAGTGCAGCGCCGGGCCGGGCTGTCCCCTCCCCTACAGCGTACCAATGGGCCAATGCGGCGCCGGGAGCGGCATGCCGCGCCCCAACAGTTTCCTTGTAATTACGGCTCACTCGACCCCTCTGTAATACAGTCCGCGGGTGCAGGCGCCGGGGTCGAACGGGGCGTTGAGGTTCGAAAGCACCGTGTCGATCTCGCCGGGGTTCTCCGTTGTGAACGACAGGCGCAGCGCCCACAGGCCGAAGCGGCGCAGGTCCTCGCGCTTGTCGAGGAGGTACAGCTTCTTGCCGTTGAGCACGACGCTGCGGCAGGTACCGCAGTCGCGCACGATACGGAATTCCTCGCCCTTGCGGTCGATGAGCTTCACCGGCCCCGCGCCGCAGGAGCACTCGCCGGTCCGGTTGCGGATGAGGCAGTTTTCCGTGAGCATGAGCGGCAGGCGGCCATAGACGAGCATCTCCGTGGGCAGGGGCTTTGACAGGTCGCGGAGCTGCGGCAGCGTCAGCTCGAACGAGGCCGTGAGCGAGCACAGGCCAAGGTCGCGCAGCTCCGAGGCCGCGCGGGAATTCGTCAGGTTCAGGCCGAAGTCGCCCGCCGCCTCCATGCCGCGGGAGCGCAGCAGGGACAGCTGGCCGACATTGCCCGTCAGCGCCCGGCGGATGCCGAGCGAGGCGGCAAGGTCCAGCGCATCGAGCAGGCGGCGCGTCTCGCTGTCCCAGACGATGCGGGGCAGCACGACGGCAAGCGTCTGCCGCGCGGCAAGGCTGCGGAAAAAGTCCGGCCGGGCCGCGATCTCGGACAGGGGGACATACAAAACCGCGGGCTTCAGCCGCAGCAGGCGGCCGGTGATCTGCTCGGCGGACAGCACGCTCACGGTGAACACCGGCGCGGCGCGCGTGCCGAGCACGGGCGGGAGCGCGCGGTAGGACAGCAGCTGCGGCGCGGGGCGGCGCGCCCGCACGGCGGAAAGATGCGCCAGCACCTCGCGGCGCATGCGGTTGATCTCCGCGGCGGGCAGCGTCAGGCCGGGGTCGACGACGCTGCGCACGGAGCGGGCGGCATAGGGCGTGCCGCCGGTTTTGGAAAGGCGGGCGGCAAGCTCGTCCTGCGTCAGCGCGCGCCGTTCGGCGTCCTGCGGAACGGCCCCCTGCGTCTGGCAGATGTGGCCGTCGGCATCCTGCACGGCGAGCATGGCGTTCTGTCCGTGCGCGACGATGGCGTAAAAATCCACCGGCACGCGCTGGGGCTCGAGATTTTCATAGGTCGCGCGGGCGGCGGCAAGCAGCTCGCGGTCCGGCCGCTCCGGCTGGCGCGTGCCGAACATCTGCGGGCCCGTGCGGCCGAGATAATAGCCCTCCGTGAAGCCCTCGCGGGAGAAGGCGACGCGCAGCGCGGAAAGATCCGACGAGCGGACCTCGCGGCCGTCGAGCGCGGCGCGGTAGATGCCCGTGACGATGGCGACATACTCCGGGCGCTTCATACGGCCCTCGAGCTTCAGGCTGGCCACGCCCATGCGCGCCAGCTCGCCGAGGTAGCGGATGAGGCAATTGTCCTTCAGGCTCATGGGATAGCGGTTTTCAAACCGGCCGTAGCCATAGGGCAGGCGGCAGGGCTGGGCGCACTGGCCGCGGTTGCCGGAGCGGCGGCCGATGACGGCCGACATATAGCACTGGCCGGAATAGCACATGCACAGCGCGCCGTGGGCGAAGACCTCGATGCGCACGGGGCTGTTGCGGCAGATATAGGCGATCTCCTCGCGCGGAAGCTCGCGCGAAAGCACGACGCACGAAAAGCCGAGCGCGGCAAGCTCGCGCACGCCCTCGAGCGAGTGCACCGTGAGCTGGGTGGAGGCATGCAGCGCCAGCTGCGGGGCGATCTGGCGGGAAAGGGCCGCCACGCCGAGGTCCTGCACGATGAGGGCGTCGACGCCTGCGCGGGCCGCGGCCGTGATATGCTCCGCGACCTTCGGCAGCTCGCGGTCCGTGACGAGGGTATTGAGCGTCAGGTAGACCCGCACGCCGCGCACATGGCAGTAGCGCACCGCCTCCGGCAGCTCGTCCAATGTGAAATTGCGCGCACCTGCGCGGGCATTGAACCCCTCCGCGCCCAGATAGACCGCATCCGCGCCGTTGCAGACGGCGGCGTGCAGCGCATCAAGGGACCCGGCGGGGGAGAGCAGTTCGAGCATGGCGGAAACTCCGTTTATCAACATTCCGGCATCAGCCGGGAGAAAATTTGATTTTTAATGAATACTGAAGACTGAAGAATGAAAAATGAATAATACATACGCAGGCCTTCGGCCGTGCGCTGTCGGGGCAAGGACAGCCCGGCCCGGCGCTGCACTGGTGTAAGAAACAGGCTGTCAGCAAAACGGTGAACACCAAAGGTCTGTCATTGCGAGGAGGGCGAAAGCCCGACGTGGCGCCCTGAGCGCGAAGCGCGAGGAAGTGCCCTTGGGGTGCAATCTCGGGAAGGCACTCGCAGTTCGTACAGATTGACGATAAAAACGTACAAACCGATTGCGTCTGTAGCGGCGTTCCCTGAGCGCCTTGCAGGCTGGCATATTTGAGGCGCAAATTCATTGGCGTGAGGCTTCCAGACTTGTCATTGCGAGACCCCGCAGGGGTCGTGGCAATCTCGGGAAGGCAGTTACGATTTCGCCGGAGGTACCCTGTCATCCAACCATGTCCTGCGAGATTGCCACGTCGGCCGTTGGCC
>NZ_JBBMFF010000116.1:0-3724 GCF_040096185.1 Faecousia intestinalis
CGTCGGCCGTTGGCCTCCTCGCAATGACACATCAGGGAAGTGCCGAGGTGCACCAGCACCCTTGCGCGGTTGAATAGTCCCCTACAAGGCGCTCACAACCCGCAAGGGGCACGCCGCTGCATTTTTCTCTCGCACGGCGGACTTTTCAAAGGCATTCTTCCGTGAAATACCCCCCGTGGGTTGCGGGCGGCGGAAAAAATGGCTGGCTTGCTGCAAGGCGCGCGCACTCGTCCGCATCCCCGAGCAGGTGCAGCAGCCTGTCCCGCTCCTCCGAAAGCTCGTCCGAAAAGCAGCGCAGGACGCGCTCCTTTTCCTCAGGGACATGCCGCAGGCACAGCGCGGTCATCGCAAGTGTCTGATCCGTCAGCGCCCACTGGGAGACCAGCTCCGGAAGTACCGGGGCAGCCATTGCATACGCCTCACACTGAACGCATAAAAGAACATAGTCCCAGAGCTCCATGTCGTTCCGCTCCGGCGCGTAACGGCGCAGCGCAGCGGCCCGTTCCTCGCCCTGTACGCAGAACGCATAGGCAAGGCGGGGATGGACCGCCCCGCGCTGCGCGCAGAGCAGGTCGGCGGCATTCGCTGTGTCTGCCTCGCGGAAGCAGGCCGCAGCTGCGGCTTTGTCTCCCAGCCCAAAATGGCACACACCGAGATTATAGAGCAGAACGGGGCCTTGGTCGGCCCGGTGCGCCTCCTGAAGCGCGGCAAGCGCCCCGGCAAAATCGCCGTTTTCGAACCGCAGCCGGGCGATATTCTGGAGAATGCGCGGATGGCGGGAGCGCTGCAAGGCCTTTTGAATCCAATAACGTGCCTCTGCCTCAGAGTCCCGAACACTACCGCCCATCAAAAAATAGAACCAGCCAAGGTTGCTGTCCGCTCTGGGGTCCCCGCTGCCGCACGCCTGCCGGAAGGCGCGCTCTGCCTGCTCAATGTCGCCGCGGTCCAGCGCCTGCATCGCCTGCGTGTTCCAAGTTGTCCAGTTTTTGTCCATAGAAATTCCGCCCTTCACACTGCAAAGGCCAACGGGGAACGGTCACTTCCATCCGTTCCGCCGCTGTGTTTTTCGTACTTCAAACCAGCTCCTGCTCCACGCTTACCACTGCGTTGGACTCGTCATATTCGATGGTGATCAAATACCCGTCTTTCGTATAATGGGAAGATACTTTCGGCACATCGTTTCTGCCGGTATAGAGGAATAGATATTCTCCATCCGGATCGATCGCTCTTACTTCCTCTAACTGTATGCCCTGCTTTACGTTATCGAAATCAGTTTTTAGCAGCCGTGTGCTGTAGATTTTCCCCGTCAGCCGATCGCCCGAAGCGTCAAACAGAAGCACGGCAATGCTTCCGTCTCCAAGATAGGCCGCGCGATATGTATCGCTTATTTTCCTGACGCATTCCATGGGGTATTTTGCGTGGATTTCGTCCATCGAGCCCTGAAGCCCGACCAGCTCCAGAAGCTGCGTTTCATCGTAGGTTCCGGATGCCAGATCGATCAGACTTTTGTCCGACGGGGACACCGCAATTTTCAAATCGCGCTTCGGACGGGCGCAGCCCGTGAGCAATATCAGCATTCCGGCAAGCAGCACGAGGCACTCTATGAACCGCACGCAGCACGCCGTATAACTGCCAGTCACCGGGAGATGGAATTTTGTTTGATGCATGGGTTACCGTCCTTTCTGCCGTTTGCGGGGTGCCCCTTGCGCGTATTGAGCGCTTACGGCAGCTGTAAATATCGCAGCTGTGATCCTGCGGCGTGCAGCTGTCATTGCGAGGCCCCAACGGGGCCGTGGCGCCCTGAGCGCGAAGCGCGAGGAAGTGCCCTTGGGGTGCAATTTCGCAGTACCTGGCCGGATAACAGGAAAGTCTCCGGCGAATATGGTACCGTTACGCGGCGGGGCGTCGAGGACGCCGCCACCTACAAGGTGTGTGCGGTCGGCGATGGCTTGCACGAGCCGCAAGTGCCTCCCCGAGATTGCCACGTCGCTTTGCTCCTCGCAATGACACATCAGGCGGGTGCGGCGGCGCACCAGTGCCCTTCTGCCGTTGAATTGCCCTGCACAAGGCGTTCACTAAGCGCCGCTGCATTTTTCTCTCGCACGGCGGACCTGTACGGATCGCCGCAGCCTACGGAAAAATATCTAAAATTTGGCAATAAGGGCCAGAACTGTCCATTCTTATGCCACAAGAATATGCCATTCTTCACAACTTGTCAAGCATTATTTTTTTGAAAAAGGTATTGATTCATTCTTAATATGCGTTATACTATTCCTGTGAAGGCCTATCAACTACAGACTTTAGGAGGAGAAATGGCAAAGGATAATGCACAGAGCAGCTTTCAGCGGGGCGTTATGTCGCTGCTGATCCTCTCGCTGCTCGCTCAGGAGGACATGTACGGATATCAGATCGTGCAGGAGATCGCGGCGCGCAGCGGCGGGACCATTGTGACGCAGGAGGGCTCTTTGTACCCGGTGCTCTATAAGCTGCAGGATCAGGGCATGATCTCCGGCGAAAAGGTGCTGGTGGGCAAGCGGATGACGCGCGTCTACTATCATCTGGAGGAGCCCGGCCACCGCCGTCTGCAGGAGCTGGTGCACGAGTATCAGGTGATGACACGGGGCGTTTTTCAAATCATTCAAAGAGAGACAGACGTGAAGGAAGGCGGCTGAACGGGGAATGCGGCGAGCCGGGCGCGGCATCGTATGCCGAACGGTATATTGTGTGAGGCAGGGCAAACCGTAGCATCACGACCCCGCAGGCACTGCGCAGCGCCTGCGGGTTTTTTATAAAGCAGAGCAAAAATATTTCGACTTATTTTGACTTTTTTGAAAAAACCTGTCCGTTTTCCGATTCTGATGTAATATAGAGATAGAAGGAAAATTTGCGCAGCAAAGGAGAGCGCCCATGAAAAAGAGACGGATCGTTTCCCTCCTGCTGGCGGCCGCGATCCTGGCCGCCGCCCTGACCGGCTGCGCAAATCTCAAGGTCGGGCTGATGCTCCTGCAGCACGCGACCGGGCCTTATGATCCGATGGATCAGGTCATGGAAGACCGGCTGAATGCCATACTGGAGGCCGCCGTGGCGCAGGACGCCGCTGCGATCAAGGCACAGTTCGCGCCAAACGCCATCGCGGCGCAGCCGGAGCTGGATGACCAGATCGAGGCACTATTTGACTACTATGACAGCGAAAATGGCGAAATTGACAATATTTCGGGGCGCGCTGGTTCCGCATCAGATGGCGCTGGCGGAAAAAACGGCTATTATGAGATGAGTGGAAAAATCGTATCAGGTGAAATGTATCTCGTCTATATACGCGCAATCACAGAGGATACAAATGATCCGGATAACGTTGGCGTTTGGGCGTTGCTCCTGCGCCGCAAGGCCGATGAAGCAGACTATCCTGATGGATTAAGCTATCATGTAAAAGGTGAAGAGGACATGATTGGCATCTATGTCGGGCTTCCTGCGTATCGCTTTGACCTCGGGCTGCCGACTGAGTAAGAGGAACCTGCTAAAGATGTAACTTTCGTCTTTAGCAGGTCCACACCGGCGCTTCGAACGGGCTGCCATTAAGATGGCGGGAACCCAAAGCCAGCCTGTAGCGGCGCTCCCTGAGCGCCTTGTACGGGGATGATTCAACCGCAGAAGGGTACTGGTGCACCTCGCGCCCTCCTGACGTGTCATTGCGAGGCCCCAAGGGGGCCGTGGCAATCTCGCAGTA
>NZ_JBBMFF010000117.1:0-10487 GCF_040096185.1 Faecousia intestinalis
AGATCGCAGCCACCTATCTGAACATCTATTTCTATGGTCTGCCCTTTCTCTTTCTCTATAATATCCTGTCCTCCCTGACGCAATCGGTGCGCACCATTTTATCGATACCCGATACGAATCGCAAGCGTTGCGCCGGGAGCGGCATGCCGTTCCCCAACATTGGCCGGTGCGGACCATGAATCCCGTCCGGTAATTTTCCGCTTGCATTTTCCGGACGCTCCTGTTATGGTTGTAATAGCATCCGCCGAAAGGAGCGATCTCCATGATCTTCTACACCGCTGACCTGCATCTCGGCTATTTCCCCATCCTGCACGACACCGCGCGGCCGTTTTCCGGCGTGCCGGAGATGGACGAGGCCCTCATTGCCAACTGGAACGCCCGCGTCGGCGCAGACGACAGCGTATACATCGTCGGCGACTTCTCCTACAACGGCGGCGAGGCCCCGACGCAGTATCTCTCCCGCCTGAATGGCCGCCTGCATCTCATCCGCGGCAACCACGACACCGGCCTGAACCACGCCGAGCGTCTGCTGGACTACTGCGACAGCGTGACAGACTTTCTGGAGATCGACGACGGCGGCACGCACATCCTCCTGTGCCATTACCCGATCCTCCACGAAAAGGGCGGCTATATGATCCACGGCCACATCCACAATCAGCGCAACCATGCCTATGAAATTCTGAAGACCCTGCCGCGCGTTCTGAACGCGGGCGTAGACATCAACTTTTACCGCCCTGTTCCGCTCGACGAGCTGGTCGAAAACAACCGGAAATACTACAGCGAGGAATACCCCGAGCTGTTCCCGGTGCCGCCGCGCCCCGACCGCAGCGCACCCGGCCTCATGCCGCGCAAGCCGGACTTCCGCCCGCTCCCGCAGAGGCATTGATATGCGTGAGCGCCATGCGGACCCGCAAATTTCCGTGCACCATCGCCGACCGTGCAATGCTCCCAGATTTGTCATTGCGAGGAGGCCGTAGGCCGACGTGGCAATCTCACGCAACAGCCTACGGATTCGCCGAGGCTGCCCTGTTATCGGACCGGGTCCTGCAAGACTGTCACGTCGCTTCGCTCCTCGCAATGACACATCAGGGTGGTGCTGCGGTGCATCAGTGCTCTTGCGCGGTTGAATTACCCTAACAAGGCGGTCACCGACCGCTGCTGCAATAGGATATCTCGTCAAATTGCGTTCCCCCGGGCGCGATTTTTCTTCTCTATTCAAATCGACAAATTTTTTTAGTTTTTCAAACAAAGTATTAGACATTTTGAGCTTCGCGTGCTAGAATGAATACGGTTATTCTCACGAAAAGATAACGTTTTCAGGAAAAGGAGCGAGATAACATGAGATTCTTCCATCAGGCCGCGCGGCGTGCGGCAGTTCTGCTGCTGTGCCTCTCCATGCTGACCGGCATGCTGATCCCGGCCTTTGCAGCGACCACTGACCCCGCGACGGAAACGCCTGCCCACAACCTGGTCTACACCGACAATCAGGACGAAAACCACGACCCGATCTATAAGGTCTGGCTGACGGATGACGGCGTGAGCGGCGGCTCCGGTGAGACCGAGGACGGCTATGTCGTCGACCTGATCTACGCCGGTGCGACGCCGGAATTCCGCTTCAGCAGCGAAAAGCCCACCGAGCCGGTCGTTCTGACCGTCTATGAGCGCTACGAGGGCGAATCCGCCGTTGCAGCAAAGACCTACACCCTCTCCGAGCTGAAGGCGCTGGCTCAGACCGAGGTCGTCGGCTACCAGCACTGGAAGAACGGCAGTGAAAAGGTCATCGCCTCGAACCTCTATGCGACCGTCGGCAGCCTGCTGGCAGACGCCGGGGTCGAGTTCGGCGCGGGCGATGCCGTCACGGCGGCCGATCCTACGGACTTCACCTCGACGCTCACCTATGAGGACAGCGGCGTCTATAAGTATTATGTCAACGAAGACGGCGCGACTGAGGTCCCCGCTGCCATCCTGCTCTCGTGGAGCACCGGCTCCGGCACGCCCGAGGACATTGCGAAGACCGCCTATATCTCCGGCAGCCTCCGCTTTGCCTACGGCATCACCGAGCAGCAGTACGCCGATCAGTCCGCGCAGGGCAAGCGCCTCGCCTCCAATGTTGTTACGCTGACCGTCACCCATCCCGAGCGCGTCGTTCTGACCGTCTATGAGCAGGACGAGGGCGGCGAGGCAAGGGAAGTCAAGTCCTACAAGCCCTCCGAGCTGGCCACGCTGGCCACGGAAGGCGTCGCCGGTTATCAGTTCTGGAAGGGTACCAACGCCCAGCTTGTTGCCGCGACGGAATATGTCACCGTGAACGACCTGCTGACCGACGCCGGGGTCACGTTCTCCGATCTCGACACCCTGAAGGCCGCCGCGGCCGACGGCTTCAGCTCCGAGCTGACCTATGCCGGCAACGAGACCTATCGCTACTACATCACCGAAGACGGCAAGACCGAGGTCCCCGCGATCCTCGCGCTGACGTGGGCCTCCGGCTCCGGCACGCTGGAGGAAGTCGCCGCCGCCGCGAAGAACACCGGCAGCCTCCGCTTCTGCTACGGTATCAGCGAGCAGCAGTATGCAGACCAGTCCGCGCAGGGCAAGCGCCTCGCCTCCAATATCGCCACGATCACCGTCGTGCACGGCACGAAGGCCGAGGAGCCGTGGGTCAACCCGTTCCGCGATGTCACGGAGTCCGACTGGTTCTATGACGATGTCCGCTTTGCAAATCAGAACGGTCTCTTCAACGGCGTGGAGAAGGACCTGTTCGCTCCGGAGGAGCCCATGACCCGCGGCATGCTCGTCACAGTCCTGTGGCGTCTTAACGGCGAGACGGCCCCGAAGACCGCGACGACCTTCACCGATGTGGACGCCAACGCCTACTATGCCGACGCAGTCGCATGGGCCGCAGAGTCCGGCGTTGTCAACGGCATCGGCGGCAACAAGTTCGACCCGGAGGGCAATGTGACCCGTGAGCAGATCGCCGCCATTCTCTTCCGCTATGCATCGCTCAAGGGCGTCGACACGGCCGCGCGCGCCGATCTCACGGCCTTTCCGGACGCAGAGAAGACCAGCGCCTATGCGCACGACGCCCTCTCCTGGGCCGTCGCCGCGGAGCTCGTCAAGGGCACGAAGGAAGGCTCCACGATCTACCTTGACCCGCAGGGCAGCGCCACCCGCGCGCAGGTCGCCGCCATCCTCTCCCGCTATGCGCAGAATATCGTGAAATAAGCCAGACATAGGAATTCCCGCAGCAGGGGCAAAACCCTGCTGCGGGAACTGTTTTTATGTGGGTAGGGCTAATTGGCGGCCGTTAAAAGCGCTTCATCGTAGGCATCATAATATGCGGAATACGGCTGTAGAGAGGGATGCTCCGCCAAGCCATTTTCGCGCACAAACCGCAGGTCTTCCTCCGTCGCGTGCAGAAAGGCCGCGATCCGTTCGTGCCCGACCGAGTAAAACCAGCATTGGCCTCCCTTGAAAAAGGCCAGATCCTCCGCATTCTTCGGTCTGGACCAGTCGCTCAACCTGTCCGCCGCCTGCAGGACCTGCTTTGCCGCATCGCAGCAGCGGTAAACGTTGATTTTGTAAGTCGTATTTGGGCAGCAAGTCTCCGGCGTTCCCGGCCACGATGGATTCGTGCGGCTTCTGACCCGAAACGGCGCGAGCTGCGCCCTGGCCTGTCTGGCGCGGGCCGGGAGGCCTTTCCCGTAATAATTCACAAAGGCAAGCATGAAGAAATCTGCCTGTGTAAATGCATAATCAAGGAACAGCTGATACGCAGGCCCGGAACAGCGCTCTGCCGCCTGCCCCTGCGCGCTGATGTCAAGAATGTACTCCACAGCTTCCCCCTTGCTACCACCACTTCTTCGGTGTGAGATTTTGCAATCACTTCCGCTTTTCGTTGTCATGATAAAGCCCGACAAGCATATCATAGCCGATCGTGAGGGATTCCCTTCTGCAGAACAGGCGGTATCCTTCCGGCAGCTCGTCCCCTTCTACCCAGAACAGCTGCACTAGCTCGTTTCCGTCCTCGGAGAAGTTGGAAAAATATGTACTGCCGCCCTCTATGGTCTGCGACGGAGGGCCGTAGTTGTCCTGATAACGATCTGAGGAGATCAGCTGAATGGCGAAGCCGTCTTTGAGCTTCAGCCCCTGAAGCTGCGTATAATGAACGTTAAGCTCCATATCTGCCTCAAAATTGGCATAGGCCATGTCATGGTTAATATCGAAGAATCGATAATATGTTCCGAAAAGTGACTTTTCTTCCACAGCCTGAATGTACTTATGGCCGAGCAGTTCAACATCGACTTCCATTGTCCGCACCTGCCGGTCCCCCAGCGTGACTTCGGAAACATTCTGATCAACGAACTGGAAATCGAGCCAGTACTCCGCATTGAGCTGATAGAAGAAATCCGCCACCGAAGCAAACTTATAGTTCGTGTACTCGCGAAACTCCTGATAATCCAGATAATACCCGCGCGCGGTAAACAGCAGAAAACCGATCCCGCCGAATAGCAGAGCGCGAAGCAGAGAGCGTAAAATTCTTTTCCAGAATTTCATCTTTCTCTCTCCTTTGGTTTCTCATTTCTTCCACCATTCCTTCGGCTTGGGGTGGGCTTTCTTATAGTCGGCAATAAAATCGTAGTCCAGCGGGCCATAATATTTCTCCACAAACCCCAAAAACCGCTCCGCGTGCTTTTCCGGATAACCGATCGAGAATATTCTTCCGCATAACCATTCTGTATAGAAGATTTTCCTCTGCGCTTTGGGGATATATCCGCTTTCATCCGGGCGGTATATGTTCCCGCGCATGGTCGTAAATACCAACGAGGGCGGATCGCCGCGCGCTCCTGTCTGCACATAAACATTCATGACATCTTTCACATCGCTCCACGGCGTAACGCGGTAACATATCCCCCAGAATTTATGCCGGATTCCCTGTTCCGTCAGGGTATAAGACTTTCCGGTCACAATTGTTAAGGCAACACTGCAACTGACAAGGAACAACGTGCAGACCACTAAATCGTACTCTTTTGCCTGAAAGCTATCAATAACGTATGTCGCCATATAAACTGTCGTTACAGGAAAAATAAATCCGGCAGCATTCGCGATCGTATATTTCTTATCATTCTTCTTCATTTCCGGTTTTTCCGCCCCTCTCCAATGCAAAAATCGCCGTGTCCAGCGAGGGGCGCGGCGGCAGCATTATGGCAGAATAAAGATCGCGATCACGGGAAGCATACGCAGGAAAAAGCGCAGATAGGCCACGCTCTTCTGCGTCGCCCAGGCATAGAACTGCGCGTCCAGATCGTCCGGTATATCCAGCACCCACGGAATGGCGGCATAGGCCAGTGGCGCTGCCCCGCGCATGCACAGCAGGAACAGCGCAATGGACGGCAACGCGATCGATTTCGCCGGGGCGACCCCGACGGACGGCCAGAACCAGATGCCAAACAGCCAGAAATAGCCGAGAAATTCGGCCAGATCGTGCAGAATGAGCGCCCATTTCCGTGGGACGATGACGCGGCGGCACTTCATGCAGACATAGGGCGGGACCGGGTAGATCGTCTCCGTGCTGGTGGCCAGATAGCGCAGCCGCTCCCACGGCGTTTCACCCGGAACGGGATAATGGGTCTCCTGATCGTCAAACATCGCGTCCGTCTCTCTTCCTCCGCGGTCGGATCATAGTTCCATATTAACAGGCAGGATTCCATTTGTCAAGGAATTTCCTGTAAAAATATTCAATTTCTGCGCAGCTGCCGCACGGCGCTCCCTCAGATCATGTAATCATTGGCATAGTGCGCCCGCTGCTGGTCGAGCAGGTCCTGCAGCGTGATACCATCGAGGTATTCGTTGATGACGCGGTTCAGCCCGCGCCAGACCGGCAGCGTGGCGCAGTCCTCGCTGCGGGGGCAGTCGGCCGGGTCCTGCGCCGCGCACGGAACGGGCGCAAGGTCCCCCTCCGTCAGGCGCAGGATGTCGCCGACGGTGTACTGCCGGGGCGGCTTCGCCAGCATATAGCCGCCCTGATAGCCGCGATTTGTCTTCAGAAAGCCGGATTTGTTCAGGATCGGCACGATCTGCTCCAAATATTTCTTGGAGACCTCCTGCCGCAGGGCAATATCCTTGAGCGAAATATATTCGCCGTTCTGGTGCTCCGCCAGATCGACCATCATTCTCAGCGCATAGCGCCCCTTTGTAGAGATCTTCACCGGGCCGCTCCTTCTCCGCAGCCGCGCTGCGGCTTATTCTTTTTTGTATCATCATACCATAAATATGCCCGCTTTGCAAGGAAGCGCCTCAGTCCCCGCGATATTTTCGGCGCGTGGCCATGCCGCCGCGGATGTGGCGCTCCGCCTTGTTCTGCTCCATCACCGCCTTGACCTGCAGATAGAGCGCGCGGTTCCAGTGCGGCAGCCGCTCGGAGAGGTCCTTGTGGACCGTCGATTTGCTGACACCGAAATGCCTCGCCGCGGCGCGGACGGTGGCGTGGGTCTCGATGATGTACACAGCCAACTCACAGGCTCTCTGCTCAATGTTCTCCCTCATGTGCCTGACCCCCTTCGCTGTGCGTTCAGAACACTATATGCGTAAGGGACAGGCGAAACGCCAGAAAAATGCGGCGGACGCTGCCGTCCGCCGCAAAAGATAATGCAAATAGTCTGTCGGATCAGATCGTGCGCTCCACAACGCGCACCTGCGTGATCACATCGCGCAGACGGTCCTCGCCGGCCATGTATTCCAGTGCTTCTTCCGCCGTTTCGCACACTTTTTCCGTTTCGGGGTGGCCGCACTGGTAGATCGTGATCTTGTGATCCGTTCCATATCGGATCACACCATACAGCACGCCCTTCCATTCAAATTCGATCTCTGCGCCCCAGCTCAGACTGCGCTCGAAATCGCCGATCGACACAAAATCGTCGTTCTCTGCGAAAATCACGGCATCAGACACGGCCGGGCCCTCCTGTCAAGCGTTTTTTCTATCATACCACGATCCCGACCGACAGGCAAGGCAAATTACAGCATGGAACAAACCCAATAGATCACGCCGTAGATCACGCTTGCCGACAGGCCATAGACGATGACCGGCCCGGCGATGGTGAACATCTTCGCCGCCGTTCCCAGTACGAAGCCCTCCGTCTGGAACTCGATGGCCGGGGGCACGACGGCGTTGGCGAAGCCCGTGATGGGCACGAGCGTGCCCGCTCCGGCGAATTTTGCGATGTCGTCATAGACCGCAAAGCCCGTCAGGATGGCCGAGAGCAGCACGAGCGAGATGCTCACGGCCGCGCCCGCCGTCGTTTCGTCCAGCCCGAGCGCCTGATAGCCGTTCAGAAGCGCCTGCCCGATCGCACAGATCAGCCCGCCGACCCAGAAGGCGTTCATCAGATTTTTTCCTGTTTTTGACCGGGGCGCCAGCGCGTCCACATAGCGGCCGTATTCCTCGTTTGTCATGTGCATCCCTCCGCGTGTTTTATGCTAGTATACCGCACGGAGGACGTAGTATACAGAAATTTGGAATGGAATGCGGAAGCTCCCGGATTTGTCATTGCGAGGAGGCGCAGGCCGACGCGGCAATCTCGGGAAGGCACTGTCAGTTCGTACAGAGAACGATAAAACGTACAAACCAATTGCGTCTGTAGCGGCGCGTGCCATTTTAACGGCAGCCGGTACGAAACGGCACTGCCTTCCCGAGATTGCCACGGGCGCAAAGCGCCCTCGCAATGACAAATCGGAAGCCATCAGCATTTTAACGATAGTTTGCGTGAGCAGCGGGTACGCAAGTGGGCCGGGCGTATGATGCGCCCGGCCCGAAATGCGTGACGATATGGGGGGTGACATGATCGTCCACGCATGTTATCATGGCTTTGGAAGCAGCACTTGTGGCATTGGCAAGAGAGCCGGAAACGGTCACTCCCCTTTGCGGTCCTCGTGCTGCTTCTATTCATTTTTTCAGGCCCTTCAAATCGCTCAATCGAGGATCACGACCGGCTTGATGAGGTCGCGGGGTTTGTTCTTCATCAGCAGCAGGGCTTCCTCCATGTGCTCAAAGCCGTGGAAGCGATGCGTGATGAGCGGCAGGGTATCGAGGCGGCCGGTCTGCAGCAGCGCGGCCAGCTTCTCCATGCGCAGGCGGCCGCCGGGCATCAGGCCGCCCGCGATGGTCTTGTGGCCCATGCCGCAGCCCCATTCCGCGCGCGGGATGAGGACATTCTCGCCGCTGCCAAGATAGTTGACATTGCCGATGCGGCCACCCGGCTTGAGCATCTTCACGGCCTCGCCGAACGTGCACTCGGCATCGCCGCCCGCGATGATCACGCGGTCCACGCCGCGGCCGTTCGTCTTTTCCATGACCTGCGCAACGATGTCGCCCTCGCGGTAGTTCAGGATCTCCGTTGCGCCGTAGCGCCGCGCCGCCTCCGCGCAGACCGGACGCGAGCCGACTGCAAACAGCTGTGCCGCACCGTGCAGGGCCGCGCCCGCAACGGACATCAGGCCGACCGGGCCGATGCCGACGACGCAGACATCATCGCCGAACTGCACATCGGCCAGCTCCACGCCGTGGAAGCCCGTCGGGACCATGTCCGCCAGCATGACTGCTGCGACCGGATCGACATCCGCAGGCAGGTGAGCCATGTTGGCATCGGCCTCGTTGACGTGGAAGAATTCAGCAAAGACGCCGTCCTTGAAGTTCGAGAATTTCCAGCCCGCCAGCATGCCGCCGGAGTGCATGGAATAGCCCGCCTGCGATTCGAGCGCACCCCAGTCGGGCGTGATGGCAGGGATGATGACGCGGTCGCCGCACTTGAAGTCGCGCACGAGCGCGCCGACCTCAACGACCTCACCCACGGCCTCGTGACCGAGGATCATGTTGTGGCGGTCGCCGATGGCGCCCTCCCACACGGTATGGACGTCAGAAGTGCAGGGCGAGACGGCGATGGGGCGCACAATGGCGTCCAGCGGTCCGCACAGCGGGCGTTCCTTTTCAATCCAACCCGTTTTTCCGATCCCAAGCATTGCGTAACCCTTCATAAAAGACCACTTCCTTCCGCTTTATTTGATATGTTTATATCGATACTTTTGTATCTGTTTGGAGTATAGCATAGATAGGACTGTTTGTCAAGCCCGGAATTTCGGAAACGGTTTGTAAATTTCCCGCCGCGGTGATTGCTTTTCTTTGTAAAATCTGTTATACTGTCTAACAGAAAAGGCCCTGCCGTCAGCAGAGCCGAAACGGAGGGACTTTTATGTCTTTTGCGGTATTTACGGACAGCTGCTCCAATCTGCCGGGCAGCCTGCTGCAGCACTTTGGGATCCGGGTGCTCCCCTGCAGCTATACGGTGGACGGAAAGCAGATCATCTATGGCGGCGACATCGAGGCCTTTGATGCCCACACCTACTATGAACTGCTGCGGCAGGGCAAGCGCGTCACAACCTCCCTGCTCAACACGCAGGTCTTCCTCGATCATTTCCGCCCCGCGCTGGAGCAGGGGCTGGATGTTGTGTATGTCGGCCTGTCTGCCGGGATCAGCGGCACTTATCAAGCCGCGTGCATCGCGGCCGCGGAGCTGCGCGACGAATTCCCGGAGCGGACCGTCTGCCCCGTGGACTCCATGGGTGCGGGCTTCGGCACCGGCCTGCTGGCCTGCCGCGCAGCTGAGCTGCGGGACGAGGGCCGCAGTGCCGCAGAAGCCACTGCCGTGCTGGAGCAGGAGGTCCAGAACCTCTGCGAATTTTTCACGGTCAGCGACCTGATGTTCCTGCACCGCACGGGCCGTGTGCAGGCAGCCGCCGCACTGGTCGGCACGGTGCTGAACCTCAAGCCCATCCTCCGCGGCGATGAGGAGGGCCACATCGTCACCTGCGAAAAGGTGCGCGGCCGCGCCCGCGCCATTGCGAATCTGGCCGCGCGCTATGAGACGCGTGCCGTCCACCCGGAGCTGCAGCGCGTTGCCATCACGCACGGTGACTGCCCCGAGGACGCACAGGCGCTGGCCGAGCGCATCCGTGCCATCGCCGAGCCGAAGGAGCTGATCGTCTGCCCGCACGAGCCGTTCACGGGCGCGCATGTCGGCCCCGGCATGCTGGGCCTGTTCTTCTTCGGCAGCGGCCGAGCATAAGGCAGCACTGCATCCCTGCAGCTTCGGCCTTAATTCTCGCGCTTCCGCAGGCGTGTTACGAACGCCCGCAGCGCCGCCGCGTTGCGCAGATCGCTCGGGTCAAGCAGCCTGCGCTCCTCCGGCGAGAGCGTGCCGAGCAGGAAATACGCCTCCGGGTCGTTTTCGATCTGCTGGCCGAACGGTTTTCCGGTCTGTAACCACATAAAAAATCCCTCCCGACGCTATCGTGCGCCGGGAGGGTCATTTTATACCAGCTTGTCAAAAAAGTCCCTTCGGGATTTTTCGCCAAGCTGCTTTCAGAATTGCAAAATGAAATTTTGTAGTATTATTTTGCAATTCTGCCGCTGCGGCGGGTTATTGAACGCGAAAGGA
>NZ_JBBMFF010000118.1:0-3300 GCF_040096185.1 Faecousia intestinalis
CCACTCGGGTACTGCGAGATTGCACCCCAAGGGCACTTCCTCGCGCTTCGCGCTCAGGGCGCCACGGCGGCCTTCGGCCTCCTCGCAATGACAAATCCGGTGGCCTTGCGCCACAAAAAATACTGCCGCAGGAGCGAACCCCTGCGGCAGTATTTTTCCGGATTCAGATGACCTGATAGCCCTGATCCTCGACGGTCTTTTTCAGAAGTGCGTCCCCGACCGGCGCAGACAGCGTCAGGACGGCCGTGCCGCTGACATGACTGACCTCGGCCTTTTCGACGCCCGGCAGGGCCTCGAGGCACTTCTTCACGCGGGCCTCGCAGTGACCGCACATCATACCTTCGATCTTCATCGTCTTTTCCATGGGATTTTCCTCCTTGTGATTTTTATGGTTTTCAGCCGCCGGAACGACGGTCTGCTTTGCGTGGTTCTTCCGCTTGTGGTCGTGCTTCGTGCTACGGATGCGGAACAGGTTCAGGCGCAGGGCGTTCGTCACGACGCAGAAGCTCGAAAGGCTCATCGCCGCCGCGCCGAACATCGGGTTCATCTCCCAGCCGAGCAGGTGGATCCATGCACCGGCGGCAAGCGGGATGCCGATGACATTGTAGAAAAATGCCCAGAACAGATTCTCGTGGATATTGCGCAGCGTAGCGCGGCTCAGGCGGATGGCAGCCGGGACGTCGAGCAGGCGGCTCTTCATGAGCACAACGTCCGCCGCGTCGATGGCGACGTCCGTGCCTGCGCCGATGGCGATGCCGGTGTCCGCGCGCGTCAGGGCGGGGGCGTCGTTGATGCCGTCGCCGACCATGGCGACCTTGCCCTGCTCCTTCAGGCGGCGGATCACAGCCTCCTTGCCGTCCGGCAGGACGCCAGCGATGACCTCGTCCACACCGGCCTGCGCGCCGATGGCCTTTGCCGTGCGCTCGTTATCGCCCGTCAGCATGACGACGCGGATGCCCATGCCCTGCAGCTCCCGGACGGCCTGCGGGCTGTCCGGCTTGATGACGTCCGCCACAGCGATCACACCGAGCAGCTTGCCGCTGCGGCAGAAGAACAGCGGCGTCTTGCCCTGCTCTGCCAGCCGGGCAGCACGGTCCTGCGTCTCCTGCGGGATCGCGGCAAGGCTCTGCACAAAGGCAAGATTACCGCCCGCAAGCTTCTGCCCGTCCAGCTCGGCCGTCAGGCCGTTGCCGGGCACGGCGCGGAAGTCTGTGACCTCCGGCGCGTCCATGCCGGCCGCGCGGCGCACCACGGCACGGGCCAGCGGATGCTCGCTGCGCTGCTCGAGCGCATTGGCCAGCCGCAGCAGCTCATCCTCCGTCACGCCCGGCGCGGGCAGCAGGTCCGTGACCTCCGGCTCGCCCTGCGTGATGGTGCCAGTCTTATCCAGCGCGACGATCTCGACGCGCCCGGCCGATTCCAGCGAAGCGGCCGTCTTGAACAGGATGCCGTGTCTTGCGCCAACGCCGTTGCCGACCATGATGG
This sequence comes from Faecousia intestinalis, assembly GCF_040096185.1. Classification (NCBI taxonomy): domain Bacteria; kingdom Bacillati; phylum Bacillota; class Clostridia; order Eubacteriales; family Oscillospiraceae; genus Faecousia; species Faecousia intestinalis. The sequence goes on from NZ_JBBMFF010000118.1 coordinate 1,486, forward strand.
CCACCGGCGTGGCAAGGCCGAGGGCGCACGGGCAGCTGATGACGAGCACGGAGATGGCGCGCGCCAGCGCATAGCCCACGGTCTGGCCGACAAGCATCCAGATAACAAACGTGACAAGCGCAATGCTGATGACGGCCGGGACGAACACACCGGAGACGCGGTCGGCCACCTTCGCAATGGGGGCCTTTGTTGCGGCTGCGTCGCTGACCATGCGGATGATCTGCGAGAGCGTCGTATCCTCGCCGACGCGCGAGGCGCGGCAGCGCAGGAAGCCGGACTGGTTCAGCGTGGCAGCAGAGACGGCGTCGCCCGCAGCCTTATCCACAGGGATGCTCTCGCCGGTCAGCGCGGCCTCGTTCACGGCGCTGCTGCCCTCCTCGACGACACCGTCCACAGGGATGGTCTCACCGGGGCGGACGACAAAAATGTCGCCGGTGCGCACCTGCTCGATGGGGACGAGCGTCTCCTTACCGGAACGGACGACAGTCGCCGTCTTCGGGGCGAGCTTCATGAGGCTCTTGAGGGCGTCTGTCGTCTTGCCCTTTGAGCGGGCCTCGAGCATTTTGCCGACGGTGATGAGCGTGAGGATCATGGCGGCGGATTCAAAATAGAATTCGTCCATATAGTGCATGACCAGCTCGGCATCGCCGTGCAGCTGCGCGGCCGTCATGGCAAACAGCGCATAGGTGCTGTAGCCGAAGGCAGCCGTGGAGCCGAGGGCCACGAGGGTGTCCATATTCGGCGCGCGGTGCAGCAGGCTGCGGAAGCCGCTGAGGAAGAAGCGCTGGTTGATGACCATGATGATGATCGTCAGCAGCATCTCGGTAAGGCCCATGGCGACGTGGTTGCCCTCCAGGAAGCCCGGCAGCGGCCAGCCCCACATCATGTGGCCCATGGAGAGGTACATCAGCACAAGCAGGAAGCCGACCGACGCGATAAGGCGGCGCTTCAGCTTCGGCGTTTCATGGTCCTCCAGCGCCTCGAGTGCCTCGGACGGCCGGGCGGCCGACGGTTCTGCGCCCTTGCGCTTTGCGCCATAGCCCGCCTCCGTCACGGCGGCGACAATGGCGGCTTCGTCCGCCGTTCCCTCAACGGCCATGGAGTTCGTCAGCAGGCTCACGCTGCACGACGTCACGCCCGGCACCCTGGAGACGGCCTTTTCCACGCGGGCACTGCAGGCCGCGCAGCTCATTCCGGTCACTTGATATTGTTCCATCGTTCCCATCCTTTCCGATGAATTTCCGGGATCGCTTCACTTCATGAGCTTCTGCATGGTGCGCACAAGCTCGTCGATCACCTCGTCGTTCCCGGCGCGGATATTCTCCGCGACACAGGTGCGGATATGGTCGGCCAGCAGCTCCTTGCAGAAGGCGTTCACCGCCGCGTTGGCTGCGGCCGCCTGCGTCAGGATGTCGGGGCAGTAGGCGTTTTTCTCCAGCATGCCCTTCAGACCGCGGATCTGGCCCTCGATCCGGTTCAGCCGGTTCATCAGGCTCTTGTATTCCTCGTCCGTGCGGACCTTGGTCTTCTGGCAGCAGCATTCTTCCATGACGGTCACCTCGTTCTTTCAGATACCCCATTGGGGTATCTTGATTATATACCCCTGCAGGGTATTTTGTCAAGATGGAGCGCAGAACTTTTTTCAGTTTTTCCGTTTTTGCGCGTAAAAAACCGCCGGCAGGGCCGGCGGTTCGGGCGCAGCGAGCGTTTACCGTTTTCACAACAGCCGCTGCAACTCCTCATACTGATTCCTGATTAAAACATTTCATCAGGAATCCCGTGTGCTACGCACACTCGCATCGTGCTGACGCACGC
>NZ_JBBMFF010000119.1:0-1978 GCF_040096185.1 Faecousia intestinalis
GATTGCACCCCAAGGGCACTTCCTCGCGCTTCGCGCTCAGGGCGCCACGTCGGCCTACGGCCTCCTCGCAATGACAAACTTGGGGCGTTTACCATTTTAACGATGGCCTGTACGGTCCGGCGGTACCGCGCCGGGCCCGGCTGTCCGCTCCCCTGCAACGTCCCGTCGATGGCCTTCCCGCGGAATTACCGTTGCACTTTCCGCTGCCCTATGATAAGATAAGAGAAACGAAAGGGGGAAGGCCGATGCTCCGCGAGATCGTTCGCTTTGCCGTGCCCAGCTGCACGCTGGCAGCCGCCATCTGGATGCTGGCGCGGTATTTTGCCGTGCTGCGCCCGCGCGCCGGGACGACGGAATGGATCGGCCGCCTGACGCCGCCGCCGTGGCAGCCGGTCGCGGGCTGCCCGCTGCACGGGATGGACGCCCCGGCAGCCCTGCTGCTGTGCCTTGCCGTGACGGGCCTGCGCCTGCTGGAGCATTGGCTGCGCTTCCATGCCCTGCCCGTGTCGCCGGAGGCGCTGCTGCCGGTCCTGTTTGCCGGGCTGGCTGCGGCCTGCGCCCATCTGCTGCTGCGCCGCCTAGTGGGCGGGATGCTGCCTGCCCTGTCCGGCGCGCTGCTCTTCGGCCTGCTGCAGGACGGCTCCCTTGCCGTGACGGCCGCGCTGCTGGGCTATGTGCTCTGGCGCACGGCAAAGCGTTGCGGAGGGGGCTGGATCGTGCTGTCCGTGATATGCTTCGCCGCCGGTCTGCTGAAGGAGCGGGCGCTGCTTCTGCTGCTGCCGCTGTACCTGATCGGCTATGTCTGCACGCGGCTCTCCCGCCGCACGGGCCTCGGCCGGTCGCTTGCGCTGACGCTCCCGCTGAGTCTGCTCGGCGCGCTGGGCGTGGCCGTGCTCGGCTGGTGGATGGCGGGGCGCGGCACGCCGCTTGAGGCGCTGCGTTCTTTCCGCTTCTATGAGGCGCTTTGGCCCGCGCTGTGCGGAGCTCTCCGCGCCGCCGTGACGCTGCCGGGACGATTTTCGCCGACGGAGCTGGCGCTCGGCGCGCTTGCCGTTCTGACGCTGCCGGAGCTGCTGCACGGGCTTTGCCGCGGGCGCGACCTTCGCTGCGCGATGATCCTGCTGCTGCTCGTCTCCGCTGCGGCGCTGTGGGCCCTCTCCGGCCTGTTCCTGCTGCCGCTGCCGCTGGCCATGGCTCTCGCGTGGGTCTGGCAGAGGCTGTGCGACCGCGGCGCGGCCGTCTCTGCAGCGGTCCCGGCCGCCATGCTGGCGCTGTGCGCCGTCTCTTCCATCCTTTTTATGTTCTGATACAGGAGGTTATCTTATGAAAATTGCAATTGCCTGTGACCACGGCGCGCTGGCGCTGAAGGAGGCCGTGAAGGCCCATCTGACCGCGCGCGGTATGGAGTGCGTGGATTTCGGCACGTTTACGAAGGACAGCTGCGACTATCCAGACTTTGCCCGCCCGGCGGCCGAGGCCGTCGCCTCCGGCGCATGTGAGCGCGGCATCGTGATGTGCACGACGGGCATCGGCGTTTCCATCACGGCGAACAAGGTGCACGGCATCCGCTGCGCCCTGCTGTCCGACCCGGTGTCCGCCCGCCTGACGCGCGAGCACAACGACGCGAACATGATGGCCCTCGGCGCCGGCTTCGTCGGCGAGCTGCTGGCGCTGGAGATCGTCGACACGTTCCTTGACTCTCCGTTCTCGAACGGAGAGCGCCATAAGCGCCGCATCGAAAAGCTGATGGCCGTGGAGCAGGGCTGAGACGGCTCCCCATGACTCCGTGATGCTGTAGGGGCGGGGACAGCCAGGCCCGTCCGCGAAGCGGCAATCGGACGGCCAATTCGGTGCAATGCACCGTTCCCGGCGCCATGCTCCCCTGATATGTCATTGCGAGGAGGCCGCAGGCCGACGTGGCAATCTCGGGAAGGCAGTTACGATTTTGCCGGGGCTTTCCTGTGATCCGGCCGGGTAC
>NZ_JBBMFF010000120.1:0-7597 GCF_040096185.1 Faecousia intestinalis
GGCCTGCGGCCTCCTCGCAATGACAAACCTGGGGCTGAAGCCTTTTTAACGCCAGCCTGTACCAGTCGTGAGTACCGCGCCGGGCCCGGCATGCCGCTCCCCTACAACGGCATGTGCGGTCGGCGATTGTGCCGCCAAACCTTCAACCTGCATGGCGCTCACTGCCCGTAAAGGGCACGCCGCATCCGTAAGGCGGCAAAGCCGCCAACGGCTGCGCAGTGACCGCCGCTACAGGCTGACTTTTGGTTTTTGCCATTTTAACGGCGACCGGTACGAAACGGCAGTGCGTTCCAGAGATTGCACGGCCCCTTCGGGGCCTCGCAATGACAATTCGGGGGGCGGTGTCGTTTTTTAGCCCTTCCATTAGGCAAAACCGCCTCCGTGTCTGAAAATCCGGCAGGGGAGCGGCATTGTCTATGGCGCGGGGGTGGGCGATGGGGTATACTCTGGACTGTTCCAAGGGGCAGGCCCGGCGGGGCTGCCCAAAAATCGAAGGAGGTGCTTTCATGCGTTCCGTGAAATTCATGCGCGCGGCGAAGACGAGCTACATCGTCCTTTCTGCGCTGTACTGCGTGTTCGGTGTGCTGCTCATTGCGGTGCCCGATTTCTCCATGAAGCTGCTCGGCATTCTGGTGGGCTGCATGATGATCGGATTCGGCGCGGTGAAGCTGATGGGGTATTTTTCCCGCGATCTGTACCGGCTGGCGTTTCAGTTCGATCTGGCCTATGGGATCCTGCTGATCGTGCTCGGGCTGATCGTGCTTGTGCGTCCCGTGCAGCTTGTGAGCTTCTTCTGTCTGGTGCTCGGCATCTGCATTTTGGCCGACGGACTGTTCAAGATCCAGGCGGCATCGGATTCGAAGCGCTTCGGCCTGCGGCCGTGGTGGCTGATCCTGACGTTGGCGATCATGGCGTGTCTGGCCGGGCTGCTGCTCGTGTTCCGCCCGATGGACGGCGCGCGGGCGCTGCTGGTCCTGCTTGGCATCGCGATGCTGGCAGAGGGCATCCTGAACCTCTGCGTCGCGTGCAGCATGATCAAGATCATCCGGCACCAGCAGCCTGATGTTCTGGATGCGGAATTTTATGAGAAAAGAGGTTAAACCATGCGATTTTCCAAAGCGGTCGTGCGCGGCCGCGTCGCGATCCTGATCCTCACGGTGCTTCTGATGATCCCGGCTGTGTTCGGCATGCTGGGGACCCGGATCAACTACGACATGCTCAACTATCTGCCGGACGATATGGACACCGTCATCGGGCAGAACGCACTGCTGGAGGACTTCGGCAAGGGCGCATTCTCCTTCATCGTCGTGGAGAATATGCCGGAAAAGGACGTTGCCGCCCTGCAGGAAAAGCTCGAATCCGTCGAGCATGTGGAGACAGTCCTGTGGTACAACTCCCTGATGGACACGTCCATTCCGATGCAGCTTCTGCCCGACAAGCTCTATGACGCCTTTAACACCGGCGACGCGACGATGATGGCCGTGTTTTTCGACACCGCGACCTCCGCGGACGAGACGATGGACGCCATCCGTGAGATTCGCTCCATTGCGGGCAAGCAGTGCTTCGTGTCCGGCATGTCCGCCCTCGTGACGGACCTGAAGGACCTGTGCGAGCAGGAGGAGCCGATCTACGTTGCCATTGCCGTTGTGCTGGCGTGCGTGGCCATGATGGTCTTCCTTGACAGCTGGCTCATCCCGTTCGTGTTCCTTGCCAGCATCGGCGCCGCCATTCTGCTGAACCTCGGCAGCAACTGGTTCATGGGCGAGATTTCCTACATCACCAAGGCACTGTCCGCCGTGCTGCAGCTGGCCGTGACGATGGACTATTCCATCTTCCTGTGGCACAGCTACAATGAGCAGCGCGCGATCTACCCCGACAAATGCGAGGCCATGGCTCACGCCATCAGCGCCACGCTGACGTCCGTCGTCGGCAGCTCCATCACGACGATCGCGGGCTTCCTGGCCCTGTGCTTCATGTCGTTCACGCTGGGCCGCGACCTCGGCATCGTGATGGCAAAGGGCGTCCTGCTCGGCGTGCTGTCCTGCGTGACCGTTCTGCCGTCGCTCATTCTGCTGCTCGACAAGCCCCTGCAGAAGACGCGCCACCGTTCCATCCTCCCGAAGATGGACGGCGTGGCCAAGGGCGTGACGAAGGTGTTCCCGGTGTTCCTGGCGCTGTTCGTGGTGCTGGCTCCGGTGTTCTACTTCGCCTATGACAAGACGAACGACGAAGTGTACTACGACATGGGCCAGTGCCTGCCGGAGGACATGGAGTATGTTATCGCAAACAGCAAGCTCTCCGAGGAGTTCGATATTGCCTCAACGCACATGCTGCTCGTGGACGCGTCCCTGCCGTCGAAGCAGGTGCGCAGCATGATCTCCGATATGGAGCAGGTGGACGGCGTGAAATACGTCCTCGGTCTCGAATCCGTCGTCGGCGCCGGCGTGCCGGAGGAGATCCTGCCGGATTCCGTCCGCTCTATTCTCAAGAGCGACAAATGGGAGCTGCTGCTCATCAACTCCGAGTACAAGGTCGCGAGCGACGAAGTGAATGCCCAGATCGATTCGCTCAATGCCATTCTGAAGAAATATGATCCGACCGGTATGCTCATCGGCGAGGCCCCGTGCATGAAGGACATGATCGAAACGACCGACCACGACTTCAAGGTCGTCAACGCGGTGTCGATCCTTGCGATCTTCCTCATCATCCTGCTCGTGGAGCGCAGCATCTCGCTGCCGTTCCTGCTTATCGCCGTCATTGAGCTGGCCATTTTCATCAACCTCGGCCTGCCGCATTTCCTCGGCCAGTCGCTGCCGTTCATCGCCCCGATCTGCATCAGCACGATCCAGCTTGGCGCGACTGTGGACTACGCCATCCTGATGACGACCCGCTATAAGGCCGAGCGCCTTGCGGGCAAGGAGAAGCGGCCTGCCGTTATCACCGCGCTTTCGACGTCGATCCCCTCGATCATCGTCAGCGGCATGGGCTTGTTCGCCGCAACGTTCGGCGTGGCCATCTATTCCGACATCGACATCATCAGCTCGATGTGCATGCTCATGGCGCGCGGCGCCATCGTCAGTATGCTCTGCGTCATCCTCATCCTGCCGGCACTGCTGCTTCTGTGCGACCGGCTCGTGTGCGCCACGACGCTTGGCATGCGCCATTGCAATCATTCCAGAAAACACGCGGAGAAGCAGGATGCTTCTGCCCGCTGAGAATCGAAGACAGGAGGAACGAAGATCATGACAAAGACCGGATATAAAATTCTCTCCGGCTGCCTGTGCGCTGCGCTGATCTGCACGATCACCGGCGCGTCGGTCCATGCGGAGAATGGGGCGCTGCACGCCCCGCAGGATACGAAGGCGGCCTCCGCTGCGGCGGAGGAGCGCGCCTCGAAGGAAGAGACCGTTTATGTCATCGCCGGAGCCGACGGCAAGCAGCAGAGCGTGATCGTCAGCGACTGGCTCAAAAATCCGAACAAGGAAACGAGCCTGCAGGACGTCTCGGACCTGACGGACATCGAGAACGTCAAGGGCGACGAGACGTGGACCGCGAACGGCACGAGCCTGACGTGGGATGCACAGGGCAATGACATCTACTATCAGGGCAAGAGCGAAACGGAGCTGCCCGTGACCATGAACATCAGCTACCAGCTCGACGGCAAGGACATCGCCCCGGCCGAGCTGGCGGGCAAGAGCGGCAAGGTGACCATCCGCTTCGACTATGAGAACCACTGCACGACGACCGTGACCGTGGACGGCAAGGAGGAGACGCTCTATGTCCCGTTTGCCGCGTTGACCGGTATGCTGCTGGACAACGAGCGCTTCACGAACATCGAGGTCACGAACGGCCGCGTCGTGAATGACGGCTCGCACACCGTTGTCGTCGGCATCGCCTTCCCGGGCCTGCAGGACGACCTGAACATCGAGCGCGATACGCTGGAGCTGCCGGACTATGTCGAGGTCAGCGCCGACGTGACGGACTTCGCACTCGACACGACCCTGACGCTCGCAACGAACTCCGTCTTCAGCGCGCTGCAGGACAGCGACTTTGAGACGGTCGACGACCTGAAGGCATCCTTCGCCAAGCTGACCGACGCCATGCAGCAGCTCCTCGACGGCTCTTCCGAGCTGTATGAGGGCCTTGAGACCCTGCTTGAAAAGTCCCAGACGCTCGTGGACGGCGTCGGCACGCTGAACAACGGCGCTGCCGCCCTGAAGACCGGCGCGGGCAGCCTGAACGCAGGCGCTGCCGAGCTGGCAACCGGCATGCAGACCCTGAACGGCGGCCTTTCCACCCTGTCCGGCCAGAGCGCGGCCCTGAATGCGGGCGCGCAGCAGGTGTTCCAGTCTCTGCTGGCCGCTGCCACGACGCAGATCAACGCAGCGGGCCTCAGCATCCCGCAGCTGACGATCGGCAACTATGCCGAGGTGCTCAACGGCGCGCTGGCTTCTCTCGATCAGACCGCCGTTTATGAGCAGGCTTATCAGACGGCTCTTGCCAAGGTAACGGCTGCCGTCAATGCACAGGAAGCGACCATCCGCGCGGCTGTTACTGCCGCCGTGCAGCAGAATGTGACCGAGCAGGTCACGGCTGCGGTCCGTGAGCAGGTCACGGCGAAGGTCCTTGCGGCCATGGGCCTGACCCCGGAGACGTATGCGGCCGGTATTGCCGACGGCACGATCTCGGAGGAGCAGCAGGCACAGATCGAGGCTGCGATCAACGCCCAGATGGCCTCCGACGATGTGCAGGCGCTCATCTCCCAACAGGTCGCCGCGCAGATGGCAAGCGCCGATATCGCGGCCCTCATCGACCAGCAGACTGCGGCGCAGATCCAGACGCTCATCGACCAGAACATGAATTCTCCCGAGGTGCAGGATCAGATCACGGCTGCTCTGGAGCAGGCAAGCTCCGGTGCAGCCAGCATCAGCGCCCTGAAATCCCAGCTTGACGGCTATTATCAGTTCTATGCCGGCCTGCAGGCCTACACCGGCGGCGTGGACAGTGCGGCCGCAGGCGCTGCGAAGCTGCAGAACGGCGCAGCCAGTCTGCAGAACGGCGCTTCCAGCCTCTATGCCGGTGCAAGCCGGCTGGCAGACGGCACGGCGACGCTGAGCAGCGGCGCATCCGCCCTCATCGACGGCGTGACGGCGCTGCGCGACGGCGCGATGCAGCTGTCCGACGGTCTGAAGCAGCTCAATGAAGAGGGCTTCCAGAAGCTCGTCGACGCCATGGACGGCGATGTGGAGCCGCTGCTGGAGCGCGCCCGCGCACTGGCCGGTATCTCCGGCGACTACCAGACCTATTCCGGCCTGGACGCCGCAATGGACGGCAGCGTGAAGTTCATCTACCGCACCGAGGCCATTGGCTGAGTCAAACAGACGACCCCCTTTCGCACGACCGCCCGGCGGGAGCAAAGCTCCCACCGGGCGGTGTTTTGTGTTGTAGGGTCGGGGCATGCTTGTACCGTTACATTATTCACTATTCACCAAACCGCCCCCCGCCTGCACCAGCGGACTTAGGAATGCCTGCCCTGCGGATAATCCATGCTGGCAGTTTTCCCCAAAAACGACAAATGTTTCCCACGAGGGCATTTTGCATTGACGAGCTTAGAATAAACAGGTATAATGGAGACATCACAAAAATGAGAGGAGCAGACACAATGAAAAAACGTTTGTTCAGCCTGATTCTTGCCTTTGCACTTCTGCTGTCCGCCGTCCCGACGGTTTTTGCAGCGACGCATCACGAGGTCGTGATCGACGGCGTTGTCTACTGGGTCTATCCGGAGGAAGGCTATGCAGAAATCCACAGCACGGTGAGGGGAAGCCTGCCGCAAGTGCTGGAGATCCCGCAGTATGTGAACGGATACCCTGTTACGAGGCTCGACACCTTTGGCCTGACCGATCTTGAAGGCGTTGTCGGCGTTATCCTGCCGGACACCATGACCTTTATCGACGATATTTCCATTGCCGGATTCGATCTGGTATTCGTCGGCTTGCCCAACAATGAGGTCAACATCGAGAAAAATTTCGTGGGGGCCCATGCCCTCGACTACTACTATCTGCCCCAAAACTTCTCTCTTTCGCCGGAGTGCAGCGCCTATGGCTCCAAGCTGTTTGCCAGTCACACCTGTGTCGGCTATGAAAAGCACAGAGCCTTTGCCCGCGACCTGATTCCGATGGACGCCCATCCGGATAGCCAGTATGTGCCGGCCAACAGCGGCGTGTTCCGCGTGGACGGCAACGAGCTGACGGCGATCTACCTTGTCAGCCTGCGCGATCCGTCCTTCAATGGCAATCTTTTCGTGATGGACTCTGCGGTCAACGGAATGCCGATCACCAAGGTGGAAGGCACCTGCAAAAATTACAACACCTCACTCGTTCTCGGCGACTATGTCCGCGTGGTGGAGGATGGCGCGTTCACCGAGGAGTGGGGCCAAATCATCAACGACCTTTACACGCCCGCATGCCTTGAGCGTCTTCCTGCAAATCTTCCTGTTAAATCCGGCATTACCACCGTCTACGGCACGACCGGTACTTATGCCGAGCAGTACGCAAAGGAGCACGGGCTGAAATTCCTCGACATGGCAAAGACGCCCTTCGTCGACGTTCCGGAAAACGAATGGTACTTCCCATATGTCCATGATGTCTACTGGCTCGGCCTGATGAACGGCACGAGCGAAACCACCTTCGAGCCGCTGGCCACCACGAGCCGCGCAATGGTCGTGCAGGTGCTCTACAACATGAGCGACCGCCCGAGAGTCTATGCGCAGAAGGCCTTCGACGATGTCGTAGAGGGCCAGTGGTACTACGACGCCGTCAACTGGGCCAAGGCAGTTGGCGTCTGCAACGGCACGAGCGAGACGGAATTCTCCCCGAATGACCCCGTGACCCGTGAGCAGCTGGCGGCCTTCCTGTACCGCTACGCTGTGCTCTGCGGCTATACCTGCATTGCGAGCGGCGACCTTTCGGGCTTTAGCGACCGCAACCGAATTTCCGATTACGCGCGCGAGCCGATCCAGTGGGCCGTCGGTGCCGGTATCATCAACGGTACCTCCCCGACCACCCTTGAGCCCCGCAGCAACGCCACCCGCGCCGAAATCGCAACCATGCTCTGCCGCCTCGTAGACTTCCTCACAAACAACTGATCAATCAGCCCCTGCGAGGCCAACCGCCCCGCAGGGGCTGATCCTTTACCACGCAGGCACGATCGACAGAATCCGTAGGGCGGACTGCCCCCAGCCCGCCGGTGCAGGCAGTATCGTTAGACGCTGTAGGGGCGCTCATCGAGCGCCCGTGTGCAGGCAGTATCATTTAATGCGTAGGGGCCGATGCCCCGACCGGCGCAATGCTGCCGGTCTGTACAGACCATAGTTAAAATGGAACGCACTGATTGCGTCTGTAGCGGCGTTCCCTAAGCGCCTAGCAGGGGGGCATTCAACGGCAGAAGACCGCTGGTGCACCAAGGCACTACCTGACGTGTCATTGCGAGGAGCGAAGCGACGCGGCAATCTCACAGTAGCTGGCCGGATCATTGGAAAGCTATCGGTGAAATCGTAGGTGCCTCCCCGAGATTGCCACGTCGGCCGTTGGCCTCC
>NZ_JBBMFF010000121.1:0-2515 GCF_040096185.1 Faecousia intestinalis
GGAGCGGGTGACGAGGCTCGAACTCGCTACCTCCACCTTGGCAAGGTGGCGCTCTACCAGATGAGCTACACCCGCATCTGGTGCCTCCGGTCGGAGTTGAACCAACGACACGCGGATTTTCAGTCCGCTGCTCTACCTACTGAGCTACAGAGGCATGTTGAGCCGAGTTAAACTCGGCTCAGATGCTTTAAAAATGGCGACCCGGAACGGACTCGAACCGTCGACCTCCAGCGTGACAGGCTGGCGTGCTAACCGACTGCACCACCGGGCCAGATAATGGTGGGAACAACAGGGCTCGAACCTGTGACCCCATGCTTGTAAGGCATGTGCTCTCCCAGCTGAGCTATGCTCCCCTGCGTCCTTCTGAGTGGCGATCACTCATCAGCGACGGGTCTTATTATACACGCAGGTCCCCATTTTGTCAAGCACTTTTTCGATTATTTTCAAGTTTCTTTAAATCTTTTTCAGGAGGTCCGAGATCTCCTCCGGCGTGAAGGTATAGACCTGATCACAGAACTGGCACTCGAGATTGATGGGCTTTCCTTCCGCGACGATCTCCTCGAGGTCTTTGCGGCCGATGGCAATGAGCGTCGAGGTCACGCGCTCGCGCGAGCAGTAGCAGCGATAGCTCACCGGCGTATTCTCGAGGAACTCCAGCTCGAAGCCGTCCAGCACGCGGCGCAGCATAGCCTCCGGCGTCAGCCCCTCGGAGAGCATGGGCGTCACGGCGCCTGCGGCGCGGATACCGGCCTCGAGCCGGTCGATGAGGGCGTCCGGCGCATCCGGCAGCAGCTGGATGAGATAGCCGCCCGCCACGCTGACCGTCTGGTCGCGGCCGACGAGCACACCGAGCGCACAGGCCGTCGGCGTCTGCTCGCTCTGGGCAAAGTATGCCGTCACATCATCGCCGATCTCGCCGGAGACGAGCGCGACGGAGCCGACATAGGGTTCCTTCATCTGCAGGTCGCGGATGACCGTGAGCATGCCGTCCGTGCCGACGGCAGCGCCGACATCCAGTTTGCCCGCATACTTCTCCAGCAGCGTGATGCCGGGATTCTGCACATAGCCGCGGACATTGCCCTCGGCATCCGAAACGGCCAGCAGCGTCCCAAGCGGGCCGCCGCCCTTGATCTGCAGCGTCAGCGTGCCGTTTTCGACCTTCTGCATGTTGCCCATCATCGAGGCAGCCGTCAGGACGCGGCCGAGCGCGGCTGTGGCCGTGGCCGTGGTGCGGTGGATCTGGCGGGCGCGCTCCGCGATCCCCGTGGAGCAGATGGCCGTCGCCTTCAGAAAGCCATCCTTCGTGATGGCGCGAACAATGTGATCCTGCATTGCAGTTACTCCTTCCATGCGGCAAAATACATGCGCTGCTCGTCCGGACCGGGCGGCGTCAGCGTGCGGTCACCGAAGCACTCTACACGCGCAAAGCCCGCCTCGCGGAGCCACTGCTCCAGCGTGTCCGGGTCATAGGCATATTCACAGTGCTGCTCAAAGCTGCGCGCCCACAGTGCACCCCTGCGGCGGAACAGATCGATGCCATAGTAGCAGCAGTTCTCTTCTTCGTCAAATTCCGCTCGCCAGACGCAGTAGGACTCGTCATTCTCATCGAGGAAAACCTGCCCGTCCAGCCCGCGCAGCTTTTGTGGCGTGTTGATATCGAAAAAGAACATGCCGCCGGGCCGCAGCGCGCGCCAGACGCGGTGAAACGTCTTGCGGCAGTCCTCCGGCTCCGTCAGATAGTTCAGGCTGTCCAGGAGGCACACAATGGCCTCCACAGGCTCCGGCAGGGTCAGGCGCTGCATGGGCTGGCAAATGAAGAACGGCGGGTTTTCCGCCATGGCTGCAGCCTTCTGTGCGGCGGCCGTCAGCATTTCCTCGGAAATATCCGCACCGATGACGCGATAGCCGCGCTCCGCCAACAGCACGGACATAGAGCCGGTGCCGCAGGCAAGGTCCAGCACGGTCTTTGGCGAATGCCCCGCGCGCTGCAGGACGGTCTCGAAAAACTGCAGCACGGCGGCATAGTCCACATCGGTCGTCAGCCCGTCATACGCGCCCGCGAGCGTTTCATAGGGTTCCCTTGCTTCGGGGCTCATTTCTTTTCCTCCGCATCGACTTTTGCAAAAGCGCGCTCATAGCCGCCCGTACCGCCCGTCAGGCAGCGGTTCACGCGGCTGATGGTTGCGGAGCTGGCGCTCGTCTCGGCGAGGATGTCGCTGTAGATCATGCCGCGATCGAGCATGCGGGCGACCTCATAGCGCTGCTCCATGGCCTTCAGCTCCGGCTGTGTGCACAGGTCGACGAGAAAATCATAGCAGTCATCGAGCGAATCCAGCGCGGTGATCGCGCGATACAGCTCGCTGTTTTTATCTGAGCGTTTGTTCCTGCTGTCCATGGGATAACACCTCCGGATATTTGGATATCTTTATTTTAACACACTATATTGTGAAAGTAAACCGCATTCTGCGGATATTTACGGCAAATTGCGCAGAAATCTCCCCCGGCGCAAAGCGCC
>NZ_JBBMFF010000122.1:0-17423 GCF_040096185.1 Faecousia intestinalis
CCCGTAAAGGGGACGCCGCATCCGTAAGGCGGCAAAGCCGCCAACGGCTGCGCAGTGACCGCCGCTACAGACGCAATCGGTGCATTCCTTTATTGGCAGCTCGTCCGTTTCGATGGCCTCTACTGAGATTGCCGCAAACTCAAATGCCCAAACCGGGCGTCCGGGGCGGGAGAATTTTGAAATTTGTCACAAATTTTTCATTTTTTCCTCTTGACTTTCTTCCGGAAATGGGTATTATATAGGGTGTTAGCACTCATATGAATTGAGTGCTAAATTCAAGCCCGTAATCAAAGATGGGAGACCATCAGACATTATATTGGAGGTTAGCATCATGAAACTGGTACCCCTTGCAGATCGTGTTCTGCTCAAGCCTGTGGAAGCCATGGAGACCACCGCTTCCGGCATTATCCTCTCCACCGCTACGAAGGAAAAGCCCGTTGTTTCCGAGGTCGTGGCAGTCGGCCCCGGCGGCGTCGTGGACGGAAACGAGGTCAAGATGGTCGTGAAGCCCGGCGACAAGGTCGTCGTCGCGAAGTATGCTGGCACCGAGGTCAAGGTCGAGGATGTGGAGTATTCCATCGTCCGCCAGTCCGAGATCCTCGCGATCGTAGAATAATTCAGGAGGCTTAAAATATCATGGCAAAAATGATTGAATTCGGCGAAGACGCCCGCAAGAAGCTGCAGTCCGGCATTGACCAGCTCGCAGATACCGTCAAGGTCACCCTCGGCCCGAAGGGCCGCAACGTCGTCCTTGCGAAGAAATATGGTTCCCCGCTCATCACGAACGACGGCGTGACGATCGCCAAGGAAGTCGAGCTCGAGGATCCGTTTGAGAACATGGGCGCTCAGCTCGTCCGTGAAGTCGCTACGAAGACGAACGACGTCGCAGGCGACGGCACCACCACCGCTACCCTGCTGGCACAGGCCATCATCCGCGAGGGCCTGAAGAACGTCAGCGCCGGTGCCAACCCCATGGTCATGCGCAAGGGCATGCAGAAGGCCGTTGACGCCGCCATCGAGGCCATCAAGTCCAACTCGCAGGCCGTGAACGGCAGCGCAGACATCGCCCGTGTCGGCACCGTCTCCTCCGGCGACGAGGAGATCGGCAAGCTGATCGCCGAGGCCATGGAGAAGGTCACGGCCGCCGGCGTCATTACCATTGAAGAGTCCAAGACCGCTGAGACCGGCCTCGATGTTGTCGAAGGCATGCAGTTCGACCGCGGCTATATCTCCCCGTATATGGTCACCGACACCGACAAGATGGAAGCCGTTGTCGATGATCCGTACCTGCTCATCACCGATAAGAAGATCTCCTCCATTCAGGACATCCTGCCCGTTCTGGAGCAGATCGTCAAGGCCGGCCAGAAGCTCGTCATCATCGCCGAGGACGTCGAGGGCGATGCGCTGTCCACCCTGCTCGTCAACCGTCTGCGCGGCAGCTTCAACTGCGTCTGCGTCAAGGCGCCCGGCTTCGGCGATCGCCGCAAGGAAATGCTCCGCGATATCGCCATCCTGACCGGCGGCACCTACTTCGCAAACGAGCTGAACATGAACCTGCAGGAGGCTCAGCTTTCTGACCTCGGCCGTGCCCGCCAGATCAAGGTCAACAAGGACACCACCGTTATCGTCGACGGCTGCGGCAATTCCGAAGAGATCCAGAACCGCATCCACGAGATCAAGGCTGCCATCGGCGTGACCACGTCCGAGTACGACCGTGAGAAGCTGCAGGAGCGTCTTGCCAAGCTGTCCGGCGGCGTCGCCGTTATCCGTGTCGGCGCACAGACCGAGACTGCCATGAAGGAGCAGAAGCTCCGCGTCGAGGACGCCCTGAACGCCACGCGCGCTGCCGTGGAGGAAGGCATCGTTGCCGGCGGCGGCACCGCGTTCGTCAACGCCATCCCCGCTGTCGAGAAGCTCGTTGCCAAGCTGTCCGGCGATGAGAAGACCGGCGCGTCCATCATCGTCAAGGCGCTGCAGGCTCCTGTCCGCCAGATCGCCGAGAACGCCGGTGTCGACGGCTCCGTCGTCTTCGAGAAGATCAAGAACAGCCGCAAGGTCGGCTTCGGCTACAATGCCTACAGCGCCACCTACTGCGACATGATCCCCGCCGGTATCGTCGATCCGACGAAGGTCACCCGTACCGCGCTCGAGAACGCAGCGTCCATCGGCGCCTGCGTCCTGACGACTGAGTCCATCGTGGCCGACAAGCCCGATCCCGCAGCCGACGCCGCAGCAGCTGCCGCAGCCAATGCAGGCGGCATGGGCGGCATGTATTGATCCGCACCAACAGAACAACGATATCCCGGACGGTTCGCCGTCCGGGATTTTTATGTCCCGTCGCCTCTTTTTCTGTGGCGAGGAGGCGCAGCCAACGCGGCAATTTTGCAGGACGGGGCGGGATAAGCGGAGAGCTGCGGGCGCGGTTGAAAAACTTTTTTTCGGATAGCCCGACTGCTTCCTTGCATAGTGGTGATACTCTGTGCTATACTGTAAAAAAGCTGGATTTTTCTTGTGACAAGGAGGCGGACGTATGCTTTGCAAGCTGACACTTGAACAAATCTGCACCATGACGGAATCTCCGCTGTTTGACCGCAAGAGCGCCCGCATCGACGCAAAGACGCTTGCGATTCATCTGATCGCCTTTGCCAACGCAGACGGCGGCGTGATCGCGGTCGGCGTGGAGGACGACGGGACGATCACCGGCATCGACGGCTATCAGGAGCATATCAACGAGCTGCTGCGCGTGCCGTTTGATTACTATAAGCCGTCCGTTCAAATCGAAACCGAACTGCTTGCCTGCACCAACAGGGACGGTGAGCCGGATTATATTCTGCTGATTGAGGTTTTGCAAAGCAACGAGCTTCACGCCAATCAGGCGGACGATGTTTTCTTTCGCGTCGGGGATAAATCCAAGAAGCTTAATTTCGACGAACGCCTCCAGCTTATGTACGCCAAGGGCACACGGTATTTTGAGGATACCCCTGTCCCGGACGCGGCGATGGAGGACATTGACCTCGACTTCGTTCGGGAGTATACGCAGAAACTCGGCTACCGGAAAAGCCCGGAGGAATACCTGCGGGAGAACAAAGAATTTATCTCCACCAAAGGTGGCAAGGAAGAAGTCAGCACTGCCGCCATGCTGCTGTTCGGCAAGAATCCGAAACACTATTTTCCCCGCGCACGCATCCGCTTTGTCCGGTACGAGGGTACGGAAGCCAAGGTCGGTGCGGAGATGAACGTCATCAAGGACGTGGTGTTTGAAGGCCGCGTCCTGCAGGTCATTGAGAAGGCGCTGGAGTTCGTGCGCAGCCAGATCAAGGAGCGCACCTACCTCGGTGCGGATACCCGCTTTGTCACCGAGCCGGAATACCCGGAGTTTGCCTGGAAAGAGCTGATCGTCAACGCCGTCGCGCACCGCGATTACAGCATCAAGGGAACGGACATTCAAATCAAGATGTTCGACGACCGGCTGACAGTAGAAAGCCCCGGTACGCTGCCCGGCATCGTGCGGCTGAACAATATGCGGCACGTCCACTTCTCCCGCAATCCGAAAATTGCGCAGTTCCTGCATGAGTACGAATATGTGCAGGAGTTTGGCGAGGGCGTAGACCGGCTCTATAAGGTCATGGAAACAGCAGGCCTGCCGCAGCCGGAGTACCGCGTGGAAGCGTTTATGCTCTATGCAACGATTCGGAATACGAAAACCGATGCGAACTTAGGGGATACCCCCCAAGTCACCCCCCAAGTTAAAATCATTGCATTCTGCTCGGAACCCCGCAGCAAAGCAGAAATCGCCAACCATTGTGGCTTCAAAGATATCAAGCATTTCACCGCACGCTATCTGAAGCCCCTGCTGGAAAGTGGTCAGCTGCGGATGACTGCCCCTGATAAGCCGAATAGCTCAAAGCAGAAGTACATTACGGTGCAGCCGTCACAATAAAATGACCGCCGGTCTTCTGTGGGGGAAGACCGGCGGCATTTTGTGGGCATTTGCGTGGGGGAGAGCGATTCAGAAATGAGAGTTATCGGAAACACCGGGCCGGGGGGCGCGGTGCAGCCTTCTTACTTCAGGTCCTCGCCGTAGTAGTACTTCTTCAGCGGGAAGTACAGGGCGACGGCGGCGACCGTCGTGATGATCATTTCGGGGATCATGTAGCTGGCGTTGTAGGCAAGGGACCACAGCGGGGAAGCCCAGCCCAGCTCGTTCGGCCACAGGGCCTCCCAGATGATCCAGCCGGACACGAAGTGGCAGGCCAGACGCAGCAGCGTGGCAAACACACTGCCGACGGCGATGGACACGGGGCGGTTCTTGATGCACTTGTCAAAGATACCGGCAAGGCCGATGACGCCGAACGCGACGACATAGTCCAGCAGGATGATGGCAAGTACCTGCCAGAAGTTCTGGCCGTACATAACGTTCTTCATGCCGAGGAACATCTGCAGCACGCCGTAGACAAGAGCGGAGCAGATGCCCCACTTCGTGCCGTGACGGTGGCAGATCAGGACGAGCGGAAGCATGCTGCACACGGTGATGCCGCCGCCGAGGGCCCAGGGGCCGGAGAACTCAAACAGGCTGAGAACGGTGCCGATGGCGATGAGCACGGCGCACTCCACAAGGCGGCGCAGGCCCAGACGGCGAGAGGGAACGGACATAGAGGATTCCTCCAAAACAAAAATTCCGCGCTGCAAACCGTTCTTGGAAAGCAGTGCGGAAGACCTCTTTCCCTACGACGGCATGATCCGTGTCAGGTTTGCGGGTCAGGGCGTGACTTCGCCCAATCTCAGCCGGAAGCATCCGACCCCCCGAAGAAGGATTTGTTTTGCGGTGAATTCAGTATAACCGAAAAGGAATCGTTTGTCAAGAGCGGAAAAATATGGTACAATTAGGGCATCTCCGCACAATTATCCCCCGGTATTTGCCGGGATGACTTTTTCACCCATGGAGGCAAACGATGTCTGATCCTCTGCAGTCGTTGTTCTCGCGCTGTGACTCCGTCCTCGTTTTCGACACGGAAACGAGTGGCCTGAGCTGGCAGCGCGATGAGATCATTGAATTTTCCGCCATTCGCCTGACCGCCTCCGGCACGGAGGAGGTCGATGAGTTCGTCCGCTGTACGCGCAGCCTGCCGCCGCGCATCGTGGAGCTGACGGGCATCACGGACGACCTGCTCCGCGAGGAGGGCATCGGCAAGCAGGCCTTTGCCGAGCTGCTGGCCGCGCTCCTGACGCCCGGCACGATGCTCGCGGCCTATAACGCCCAGTTCGATCTGCTGTTCCTCTATGCCTTCCTGCAGAAATACGGCGACGCCCGCCTGCTGCAGGACAAGCAGAAGCTCGACCTGCTCACGGTCTACCGAGACCGCCGCGCCTATCCGCACCGCCTGTGCAACGCCATCGAGCAGTATGACCTGCAGGACCGCGTGACGAATTCGCACCGCGCCATCGACGATGTGCGCGCCACGGTCGAGGTCCTGCGCGCCATGGGGACCGAGCGGGACGACCTGGAGCGCTATGTCGACCTGTTCGGCTATTCCTCCAAATACGGCATCTCCGGCCCGCGCATCTCCTCCGTGCGCTATCTGCCGCAGGGCTATGAGCCGAAGGCTGCGCCGCTCTACGCCGGGCTATGAGACCTGCCGCAGCAGGTCGCGCCGCAGACGCTGCATGATGCGCTTCTCCAGCCGCGAGATATACGACTGCGAGATGCCCAGCAGGTCCGCGACCTCCTTCTGCGTCTTTTCCGGCCGCCCGCCCAGCCCGAAGCGCAGGCTTACGATGCGCCGCTCCCGCTCCGGCAGCCGCGCAAGGGCCTCGCGCAGCAGCTGCTGCTCGGCGTCCTCCTCCATGGGCCGCATGACGATGTCGCCGTCCGTCCCGAGCACGTCGGACAGCAGCAGCTCGTTGCCGTCCCAGTCCGTGTTGATCGGCTCGTCGAGCGAGACCTCGGCCTTCTGGCCCGCGATCTTGCGGATGTGCATGAGGATCTCATTCTCGATGCAGCGCGAGGCATAGGTCGCCAGCTTGATGTTCCGGTCCGATTTGAATGTGCCGACGGCCTTGATGAGGCCGATGGTCCCGATGGAGATCAGATCCTCGATGTTCACGCCGGTGTTCTCGAACCGGCGCGCGATATAGACCACGAGCCGCAGATTGCGCTCGATGAGCCGGGCCCGCGCGGCCTCGTCGCCAGCGGCGGCCTGCTGCAGGAGGGTCTGCTCCTCCTGCGCGGCAAGCGGCGGCGGGAGAATGTCGCTGCCGCCGATGTACATGAGCTTTGCGGGCTGCCGCAGGAGGCGCTGCAGCCAGTCCGTGAGAAATTCAAGCATCGCATTTCCCTCCTGTCAGGGCCTCGTAGCCGCCGCCGTCCGAAACGGGCGTCGGGGAGAAGGCGACGAGGCCGTTTTTTTGCACCCTTTTTCCGATGCGGACCTCCTCGCACGGCAGGGCGAGCAGCAGGCCGCTGCCCGTTCCGACGGCGCGGAAGGGGATGAGGCGCGGGTGGAGCCGCTGCAGGCGCAGCACCAGAGCGGCGGGCGCGGCAAAATCCGCGGCGCGCAGGCCGTCGTGCGGCAGGAGCCGCGCGGCGCAGTGCCAGTCCGCCACGAGCACGGCCTCGCCCGTCACGGGGTCGCAGAGCGTGTTGCCGCTGTCGCGCAGCGCGCTGAGGAACACCCGCCGCCCGCCGAGCGTCAGCCGCACGGGCACGACGCTGTCCGGCGCGTGGCTCAGCCGGGGCAGCAGCAGGCGTGTCGCGGCGTATACCCCGCCCGCCGTCAGCACGAGCGACGAGAACGTTACGGGATACCACAGCGCGCCGGGGCGCACGCGGCCGTGCTTCAGCAGCTCCAGCCCGTATACCGCGCCGCATAGCGCCAGCGTCACCCCGCCGAACACCGCCGCGAGCCGCAGCGTTTCGCGCCGCAGGCCGAAGGCCACGGCCAGCAGCGCTGCCGTGACGGCCAGCTTGCCCGCCCAGCCCGCCAGAACTCCGCACCCCGGCAGATACACCGCCACGGCGTAGGCTGCGCCGAGCGCCGCAGCCGCCGCGATGCGCCGGGGCCGGACCGCCGCCGCCCCGAGCCGGGCCGCCGCGTGCAGCAGCAGCCAGTTCACCGCAAAGTTCAGCGCGAACACGCTGTCCAGATAGACCGTCATGGCCGCACCCCCCTTGTCCGTGGACAAAGTATACGCGCAGGGCGCAAAAAAACAGGTCGCAATCCCGGTGCGGGGTCGCGGCCTGATTTGTCTGCTTTCCCGGAAAAGTCCGGGTGCTTCGCGCCCTTCGGCGGCATGCGGTCAGGTTTCGCAGCCGGACGCGGCGGGAATTTGCCTGCCCGCGTCGAACGGTTCAGCGGAAGCCGAAGGGGTCTGCCACGGCGCTGCCCCACAGCGGGGCGGCCGTGCGCCACATGGCGCGGGCGTGGATGCGGTCGTGCCACAGGAAGCGGCGCAGGAGCTTGCGCAGCGTCCAGCGCTCGCCGTCCGACGCGGTGCAGACCTTCCCTGTCAGCAGCTCCTCGCGATCCTCGATCTCGGCCAGTGCCTGCAGACGGTTGGCGTAGAGGTCGGGCATGTTCTCGAACGGAATGCCGAAGGCGGCCATGTAATAGGCCGTCGTATGGTTCGTGTGGTCATACATCTCGCGCGGCGTGCGCGGCACGGGGCCGTAGAAGCTCGTGCGCGGGACGCGGGGCGAGATATCCGGGTTCGGGATGCTCTCAAACAGCGCGCAGAAGTCGCGCGCGGATTTCAGCACCAGCAGCTTGGCCGCGGCGTAGTCCGCCTCGGTCATCGGGGCGCAGTCGGCCTCGAGCAGCAGGTCGGAATCGGCGTCCTCGGTGTGCAGGCTGCTTTCGATGGGGGCGCCCGGCGTGACGGTGATGTCCCCGGCAGGCTCTCCGGCCCAGTGCAGGAAGCGCCGCACGTCGCCCGGCAGCTTGGCCAGCGCTTCGTTTTCCGTCGCGCCGCGCGCAAAGGCGCCGGGGCACTGCGCCGCCCAGATGAGCCAGCCCTTTCCGTTGGTTTCACAGATGGCATCGATATGCATGCGATTCCCTCCTTGTGGCTATACGGGCGCGGAGAGCACCGCGTCCACGGGGATGTCGTGCGCCTCCGTCTCCAGCTGCGGCAGCAGCTGGAAGGCGTAGCACAGTGCAATGGTCGGGTGCGGCTCAGCGGCGAGGAAGCGGTCATAGAAGCCGCCGCCATAGCCCAGCCGGTGGCCCTGCGGGTCAAAGGCCAGGCCCGGCATGAGCACCAGAGCCGCCGGGTCGTCGGCCTCCGGGCCGTCGTCGACCGGCTCCGGGATGCCGTAGGCCCCGGGTGCGATGCGCGCCGGGTCGTCCAGCCACAAAAAGCGCATGTCCGTTTCACCATAGACCTTCGGCACGGCGACGCGCTTGCCGAGCGCCTGCGCCTGCCGGATGAGCGGCAGCGTGCGCACCTCCTGATTGTAGCTCAGGTAGGCATAGAGCGACCGGGCCGCCCGGAACAGCGGGTGGGCCAGCAGCTGTGCCGTCAGGTCTGCCGAGGCGGCCTCGATCTGCGCCGGGCTCAGGGCGCGCTTCTGCGCGGCGATCTCCCGCCGCAGGGCGCGTTTATCCAGCATAGCTGCTCAGTGCCTCCGTGATGTGCGCGGCAAAGCCTGCACGGTCCACCCCGAGCACCACAAAGACATTGCGCTCCGGGAATTTCGCGTCCGAGTCCAGATCGGTCACGGTCTTGGCATAGGTGACCGTGCCGCGCGTCTCCACATGCACGCCCGCCTGCCGCCCGGTGAACAGCTCCGGATGCGTCAGGTACAGCACGGGGCAGACGTCGTGCAGGCACAGGCCGCCTGCGCCGCGGGCCATGTTTTTCTGCATGGGCCCGGCCGTTGCCGCGCGGGCAAAGCGCCCGACGGGGGTGTCCGGCAGGGCGGCGAACTCCGCGGGGGAGAACCAGGCCTGCTCCGTGACGTCCAGCCCGCACATTATGATGGGGATACCGGACGAAAATACGATCTCCGCCGCGTCCGGGTCGGCGTGGATGTTGAATTCCGAGCAGGGCGTGCGGTTGCCGCCCACGGCCGCGCCGCCCATGAGGGCGATGCCGCGCAGCAGGGACCGCAGGGCCGGGTGGGCCGTCAGCGCGATGGCCGCGTTCGTCAGCGGGCCGGTCGCCACGAGCGTCAGCTCGCCGGGCATACGCGCCGCCGCCTCATACAGGGCGTCCCATGCGGGCGTCTGCTCCGGGGCGCGGCGCGGGGCGGGGAGCACGGTTCCGCCGAGGCCGTCGGCCCCGTGGAAGCTGCTGGCGTCCTCGCGCTCACGGCGCAGCGGGCCGGGAGCGCCGGGATAGACGGGGTAGTCCGCGCCCATAAGGCCGCAGATCTTCAGGGTATTTTCCGTCGTGTGGTCGAGTGTGACGTTGCCCGCCACGGTGCTCAGCCCGACGATCTCCAGCCCGGGCTGGCGGTGGGCCGTCAGCAGGGCGATGGCGTCGTCCACGCCGGTGTCGCAGTCAAACCAGATCCGATGTTCAGCCATAGGTACGCACCGCCTCCGTCAGAAGTTCCGCGAAGCCCTCGCGGTCGATGCCCGTGATGACGCGGGCGTTCGGCGCAGTGCGCCGGTCGCCGGCGGTCGCGCCGCGGCAAAACGCGCCCTGCGTCTCCACCGTGACGTGCCAGTCCTCAAAGCGAAGCAGATCGGGCCGCAGCAGGGCGCACACGGCCACGGCGTCGTGCACGGGTGCTCCGGCGTAGCCTTTTGTGCGGTGGAAGGCAAAGAAGAAGTCCAGCCAGCCCGCGACGGTCTCCGCCACGGGGTTGCCGACGGCGCGGATGCGCGCAAAGTCCTCGGGATAGAGCAGGGCCTGCTCCGTGACATCCAGCCCGGCCATGGTGATGGGCAGGCCGGAGCGGAACACGACGTCCGCCGCCTCGGGGTCCGCGAGAATGTTGAACTCGGCTGCAGGCGTCCAGTTTCCGTGGGCAAGGCCGCCGCCCATCAGGCTGATGCCCGCGATGTTCGCCTTCAGCTCCGGGTGAGCCAGCAGCAGGGCGGCGACGTTCGTCAGCGGGGCCGTGGCCACGATGGTCAGCGGCTCCGCGCTTTCGCGCAGCAGGCGGGCCATCTGCTCCGGCGCGCGCTCGGGTGCGGCCTCGCGGTCCGGCTCCGGCAGGGCGGGGCCGTCCAGCCCGCTCACGCCGTGCACGCTCGGGGCGGTGAGCGCCTCGGACAGCAGCGGCCGGGCAAGGCCCATGGCCACCGGCGCCCGGATGCCGAGCAGCGTGCAGATGCGCAGGGCGTTGCGCGTTGTTTTTTCAATGGTCTGGTTCCCGGCGGCGGAGCTGACGCCGCGGATGTCTAAGCCGGTCGCGGCCAGCATCCAGGCAATGGCGTCGTCATGGCCGGGGTCTCCGTCCAGCAGGACGGGAATGCGATGGTTCATGCGGATTTTCCTTTCTGTGCAAGCGCCGAGCGCGCGCGGTGCTTTTTGCGCTGCTGCGCTCGCACGACGACGTAGACCATCATCACAACGGTGATGACATAGGGGATGAGATTCGTAAGGTCCGCGCTCAGGTATTCCTGCAGGCGCAGGCCGATGGCGTCAAAGAAGCCGAACATCAGCGCGGCGAGATAGGCCTTCGGCGGGTTGGCCGCGCCGAAAATGACGCAGGCAAAGGCGATGTAGCCGCGGTTGTTGCTCATATTCTCGGCAAACGTCCCCTGCAGCTGGCCGAGCGACAGGTGCGCGCCCGCGAGCGCGCAGAACACGCCGCACAGGATGCTTGCCAGCCACTTGAGCTTTGCGGGGTCGATGCCGGCCGTGCGCAGCGTCTCGGGCTTTTCGCCGGAGGCCCGCAGCCAGAAGCCGTAGGGCGTCTTATAGAGGAACAGCCACAGCAGCAGCACGAACAGCAGCGTCAGATAGACGAACAGCGAGTTGCCGCTGAGAATTTTGCCGAGGAAGGGGATGCTCTCGATGCCCGGAAGGCGCAGGCTGGGCAGGAAGGGGTTGCCCTTCGTGCCGCTTGCACCGAAAATGGAGCGCGACAGGAAGCCTGTCAGGCCGAGTGCGAACGTGTTGAGCGCGCAGCCGATGATGAATTCATCGGAGCGGAGCTTCACGACGAACAGTGCGAAGAACAGGCCGACGAGAAGGCCGACGCCGACGGCCAGCACCACACCGGCTGCCGCCGAGGCGAACAGCCAGCTGCCGAGCACGCCGAAGAACGCGCCCATCAGGATCATGCCGTCCATGCCGATGTTCATGATCCCGGCGTGCTCCGTCAGCGAGCCGCCGAGGGCGGCCAGCGCCACGGGCGTGGCGCTGCGGAGCATCTGCTGGAACGTTCCGGCGGAGAAAATGCTCTTCAGAATGGATTCAAGCATGCTTTTCCGCCTCCTTACCCTTTCTGACGCGGTTCTGCAGCGCGCCGAACAGGCCGCTCTCTGCAGCCATGAGGAAGATGACGACCGTTTGGATGATGAGATAGATCTGGTTCGGCACACCGGCGGCCAGCTCCATGCCCTGTGCGCCGATCTTCAGCGCGGCAAAGAACAGGGACAGGAACACGACGGCCAGCGGCTGGTAGCGGGCGATCATGGCAACCATGAGGCCCTCAAAATAATAGTCGCGGCTGATGCTGTCGCGGAACAGATGCTCCGCGCCGTACACGCGGAACATGCCGACCAGGCCGCACAGCGCGCCGGAAAGCAGCATACACACGAGCACAAGGCGGTCGGTGCGGATGCCGATGAAGCGCGCAAAGCGTTCGTTCTGGCCCGTGAGCTTCATCTCATAGCCGCGTGACGTCTTCTGCATGACATACCAGATAACGAGCGCAAGGACGGCCGCGGCCAGAATGGCCGTTGAGAGGTTCGAGCCGCCGATGAGGCCGCCGAACCAGTAGCGGGCGTTCAGCTGCTCCGTCGCTGCGACCATGTTCTTGTTCGCGTTCTTCCACGGCCCCTTGGCGAGGTACTGGCAGAAGCTGGCGGCGACGGTGTTGAGCATGATGGTCGTGATGACCTCGTTGACCTTGACCTTGACCTTCAGCACGCCGGGGATGAGGGCGTAAAGCCCGCCGGCGGCCATGGCGGCCAGCGCGGCCAGCGGCAGCACGAGCCACGGCGTCAGGCCGTCGAGCCACACGCCGACCTGACAGGCGACGATGGCGCCGAGCAGGAGCTGGCCCTCGCCGCCGACATTGAAGATGCCGACGCGCGCGCCGAGCACGCAGGCCAGACCGCACAGGCAAAGCACCATGGCATATTCCAGCAGATCACCGATGTGGCGGGCGCTGGAGAACGCGCCGTTCAGCATGGCAAGGTAGGCCTTGCCGGGCGAGAAGCCCGCAATGGCAAGGATGACCGCGCCGATGACGAACGCGAGTACCACGCTCAGCAGCAGCGAGATGAGATAGCCGGGATCGATCCGTTTTTTCATGCCTGCGCCTCCTCCCGGCGTCCGCCGGTCATGCAATAGCCGATCTCCTCGCGGGAGATCTCCGCGGCGGAGAATTCGCCCGTGATCCTGCCCTCATACATCGTGATGACGCGGTCGGACAGGCGGAACACCTCGTCCAGATCGGCCGAGCACAGCAGGATGGCGCAGCCCTCGTTGCGCTTTTCGAGGATGCGGGCGTGGATGAACTCGATCGCGCCCACGTCTACGCCGCGTGTCGGCTGCGCGATGAGCAGGACGGGCGCATCGAACGAGAATTCGCGCGCGATGACGACCTTCTGCATGTTGCCGCCGGACATGGACCCGGCCTTCGCGCCGGTACCCGCGCCGCGGATGTCGAATTTTTCATACAGCTCCGAGGCATAGCGCTCGATGCTGCTCGTGCGCTGGCAGAAGGCAAAGCCGCTGAAGCGCGGCTCGCGCTGCTTGCCCGCCAGCAGGTTCTCCGTCACGCTCGCCTCGGCGCTCAGGCCGGTGGCAAGACGGTCCTCCGGCACATGGGCGAGGCCCGCGGCGCGAATTTCACCGGGCGTTTTGCCGGTGACGTCCTGTTCGTGCACGAAGATTTTCCCGTGCTCGACGGGGCGCATGCCTGCAATGGCCTCGAGCAGCTCGCTCTGGCCGTTGCCCTCGATGGCGGCGATGCCGAGGATCTCGCCCGCGCGCACGGACAGCGACAGGCCGTCCACCGCCGTCAGGCCGCGGTTATCCTGCACGGTCAGGTTTTCCACGCGAATTTCCTCCGCGCCGGGCGTGCCGGTCTTTTCCAGCTGGTCATAGAGCACGGGGCGGCCGACCATCATGGAGGCCAGCATGCGCTCATTGACGTTTTTCGTCTCCTCCACGCCGACGAGTTTTCCCTTGCGCATCACGCCGACGCGGTCGGAGATGGCCATGACCTCATAGAGCTTGTGCGTGATAAGGATGACGGTCATGCCGCGCTCACGGACGATGCGCCGGATGACGGAGAACAGCTCGTCCGTCTCCTGCGGGGTGAGCACGGCGGTCGGTTCGTCGAGGATCAGAATTTCCGCGCCGCGGTACAGCGTTTTCAGAATTTCCACGCGCTGCTGCAGGCCGACGCCCGTCTCAGCGACGACGGCGTTCGGGTCGACCGTCAGGCCGTATTCCTCCACGAGGCGGCGCGTTTCGCGCTCGGCCGCGCGCTGGTCGAAGAACAGGCCGAACCGGCGCGGCTCACGGCTCATGACGATGTTCTGCGCCACGGTAAACGACGGCACGAGCATAAAGTGCTGGTGCACCATGCCGACGCCGTGGTCGATGGCGTTGCGTGGGCTGAAGCGGCTGACCTCCTCGCCGCGGATGGAGACGCTGCCGCCCGTCGGGGTGTGGATGCCGTAGAGGATGTTCATCAGCGTCGATTTCCCCGCGCCGTTTTCGCCGACAAGGGCGAAGACCTCACCCTTTCGGATGTCCAGCGAGACGTCGTCATTCGCCAGAACGCCGGGGAACGCCATGCTGACATGGCGGAACTGCACGGCGATGTCGTTCAAATCGGGTTCCCCCTTTCTCCCGGCAGCAGCCGGGATCATGTAACAAAGGCGTGGCGCAGCGCCACGCCGGGAGTTGATATTCAGATTATATTGTAGGGGAGGGGCAAGCCCCTCCCGGACAATTCTGCATCAGCGGGTCGTTTCGACGGTGATCTCGCCGGAGACGATCTTCTTCGACAGCTCTTCCACGGCGTTCTTCACGTCGTCGGGCACCTGCTGTGCCGCGCCGTCCTCGCCGTAGCCGATGCCGACATAGCCGTTGCTCATATCGGCGACCCACGTCGTGCCCCACAGGGAGCTGTCGCCGTCCAGCAGGCGCTTCACGGCGTCATAGATGGAGCTGCCGACTTCCTTCTTCATGGAGCAGATGATGGTGTCGGGGTCGATGTACTTCTGGTCGCTGTCCACGCCGATGGCGTAGAAGCCGTTCTCCTTCGCGGCCTCAAACACGCCGTCGCCCGTGGCGGAGGCGATCTGGAAAATGACGTCCGCACCCTGATCGTGCAGAGCCAGCGCGCATTCCTTGCCCTTTGCGGGGTCGTCATAGGTGCCGGCGTAGTTCTTCACGACGTTCACGGCCTTGCCGTTCTCCGTGCCGTAGTACTCCGCGCCCTGCGTGTAGCCGACGATGAAGTCGTTGATGGTATCGCTGTCCTCGCCGCCGACTGCGCCGACCGTGCCGCTCTCGGACATGGCGGCCGCGATGTAGCCCGCGAGGAACGAGCCCTCATTCTGGGCATAGGTGATGTTCAGCACGTTGGCGACCGGCTCGCTCGTGGCGTTGTCGATCCAGATGAACTTCACATTCGGATATTCCGGTGCGATGGTCTCGACATCATAGAATTCCCAGCCGACGCACACGACGACGTCTGCCTGATCGGCGGCGTTCTTCATCTGGGTCGCGTGGTTTTCGTTGTTGCACTCGATGGTGCTGACCTGCACGCCGAAGTCCTTGGCAAGACGGTCTACGCCTTCCTTGGACGAGTCGTAGAACGAACGGTCGCCAAACGTACCGGCCACGACGAGCGCGAGCTTCAGGTCGGAGGAGGAGTCCCCCTTGTCTTCCGTCTTGCCGCAGGCGGCAAAGACACACGTCAGCAGAGCCACTGCCAGAATGCATGCGAGGATCTTTTTCATAAATAGCCTCTCCGTTTCAAACAAAAATTTGTCGGTTTTACCCGACGGTGTGCTTTCATTATAATGTTTTTTTCCGCGCCGCGCAAGTGGGCACGGCAAATATCGCCCGGAATTTCTTACGCGCGGGCAAAAAACCGGATGCCATGCCGGAAAATAGAGCGATGCGTATGGAAAAACATGATTGCGGCAAAAATCTTTGTTGAAATTGTGCTGAGAATCGGCTATACTACAGGAAGGAAACTCCAAAGGAGGCGACATGCACATGGGTGTAACGGTTTCCGTCATTTCCGGCAAGGGCGGCACGGGAAAAACGACGCTCTGCGCCGGGATCGCGGCCTGTCTTGCCGCTGAGGGCAAGCGCGTCCTGTGCATCGATGCCGACATCGGCCTGCGGAATCTCGACATCGCGCTCGGCATGGCCGAGCAGCCCGCTGTCGCGTTCACGGACGTGACGCAGGGCTTCTGCAAGCTGTCCGACGCCGCGGAGCATCCGGCCCTGCCGGGCCTGTTCCTGCTGACGGCCCCGGTGCGCGAGCAGGACGCTCTCGTGGAGCAGCAGCGCTTCGGTGCGCTGCTGCGCGAGGCCCGCGAGGCCTTCGACTGGGTCCTGATCGACGCGGCCGCCGGGATCGGCACGAGCTTCCGACTTGCCACGCAGTTTGCCGACCGCTGCATCGTCGCTGCCACGCCGGATCCCGCCTCCCTGCGGGATGCCGCCTGCGCGGCAGACGCCCTCGCGCTCGAGGGGCACGAGCTGCTGCAGCTTGTGGTCAACCGCGTGCAGCCGCGCCTGTTTTCGCGCATGAACCTGACGGTGGACGACATGATGGATCAGACCGGCCTGCCGCTGCTCGGCCTTGTGCCGGAGGACCCGGCCGTCGTGCTTTCTGCCGCAGCGGGCAAGGCGCTGATCCTGAATTCCTCCGGCGGTGCCGCTGAGGCCTGCCTGCGCATCTCCCGCCGCCTGCGCGGTGAGCCAATGCCCTTGATGCGATTTTGAAGATGAGGTGATCTTATGAATATTACGCTGATGGCGCATGACAAGAAAAAGGAACTGATGGTCCAGTTCTGTACGGCTTATAAGAGCGTGCTGAGCAAGCACAACCTCTCCGCCACGGCCACAACGGGCCGCCTTGTCGCAGAGGCGACCGGCCTGCCCGTGACGCTGTATCTTTCCCACAATCAGGGCGGTCACCAGCAGGTCGACGCCCGGATCGCCTATAACGAGATCGATCTGGTGCTGCTGTTCACCGATCCGAATAACAGCGACCCCTGGGAGGATCAGCAGGTCGTGCAGACGCTGCACCTGTGCGACGCGCACAATGTGCCCATGGCCACGAACCTCGCCACGGCGGAGATGCTCATCCTCGGCCTGCAGCGCGGTGACCTGGACTGGCGCGAGATGATCCGCCGTAAGCGCTCTGTCCGCTGAAAGGAGCAGCTTTATGGAAGCAACGGAACTCATTGAACTCATCCGCACGTCGGAGAAGAAGACGCCCGTCCGCGTGGTGCTGCAGGCCAATGCGCCCTGCGAGTTCCCCGGCGCGGAGGTTTTTTCCGGCGGGAACGGCCTGCATATCCTCTACGGCGACTGGAAAACGCTCGGTCCGCAGCTTACGGCGCAGGCCGCGCACATCGACCGCCTGCATGTGGAAAACGGCGCCTGCAACTCCGCCATCCCCATGCTGGACCTCAAGGGCCTGCATGCGCGCGTCGAGCCGGGCGCCATCATCCGCGAGGGCGCGGAGATCGGCGCGAACGCCGTCGTTATGATGGGCGCGATCCTGAATCTTGGTGCCGTCGTCGGCGAGGGCAGCATGATCGACATGGGCGCTGTGCTCGGCGGCCGTGCCACCGTGGGCAAAAATTGCCACATCGGCGCGGGAGCCGTGCTGGCGGGCGTCATCGAGCCGCCCAGCGCCACGCCGGTCATCGTGGAGGACGGCGTGCTCGTCGGCGCGAATGCCGTCGTGCTCGAGGGCGTCCATATCGGAAAAAATGCCGTCGTCGCGGCCGGAGCCGTCGTCACGGAGGACGTGCCGGAGAATGCCGTCGTGGCGGGCGCGCCCGCCCGCGTGCTGAAGCAGCGCGACGAAAGGACGAATTCCAAGACCGCCTTCGTCGATGCCCTCCGCGAGCTGTAAGAGAATACAAAAACGTCCCCGGATGCGCCGCATCCGGGGATAATTATTTGGAAATGAAAAATGAGGGGAGCGGCATGCGGACTGACAAGTTACAGGCGGCTTCGCCGACCGCACCCGCCAGTGCCATTTTAACGCCAGCCTGTACTAGTCAGCAGTGCGTCGCCGGGAGCGGCAT
>NZ_JBBMFF010000123.1:0-1505 GCF_040096185.1 Faecousia intestinalis
CTGCGCTGCCGGTCTCTTTCCCACCGGCAGCGCAGGGGCTGTTTTTATTCTGGCTTCCGAATCAAGCATCCCCCCCGGCAGCTTTCCGCTCAGGTCTGCGCTGCGCCGTCGACGGACAGGATCTCACCCGTTACATAGCTTGCCAGATCGCTGGCAAGAAACAGATAGGCGTTGGCGACCTCCTGCGGCTCGCCGATGCGGCCGAGCGGGATGGGCGCGCTGATGCGGTCGACCAACTCCTGCGGCAGGGCCGCGACCATATCCGTCCGCGTGACGCCGGGCGCGACCGCATTGACGCGGATGCCCGCGCGGCCAAGCTCCCGGGCGAGGCTGCGTGTCAGGCCGTTGACGGCAAATTTGCTGGTGGGATAGCCGACGCCGCTCGGCTGACCATAGAGGCTGACCATGGAGCTGGTGTTGATGATGCAGCCCTTCCCTGCTGCGCGCATGATCGGCTCGACGGCCTTGCAGCCGTGGAACACCGCCGTGACATTCAGGTCCATGATGCTTCGGAACGCCTCGGGCGAATAATCCGCCAGCGGCTCCCGCGCGGAGATCCCTGCATTATTCACCAGAATATCCACCCCGCCGAAGGTCTGCGCGACCTCCTGCACCGCCCGCTCCACGGCGGCATAGTCCGTCAGATCGGGCCAGAGGCCCATCACCGGCCAGTCCGGCTGCTCCTCCCGCAGCTGCGTCAGCGCTCTCTGCACGGAGGCCTCCCGGCTGCCGAACAGCGCCACCTTTGCCCCATTGTGCAGGAACGTCCGGACAACGGCAAGCCCGATGCCGCGCGTTCCGCCGGTCACGATCGCATTTTTTCCGTTTAACATATCCGTTACTCCTTTCCATCGATCCATTGTTTATTCAATATTGTTTTATCGATTCAATAATATCAAATATTTCCTAAAAATCCAATTGTTTTTTTGCATCAGAATCATAGACGGTGTGCATGATCGGGCTCCGGCTTGACAGTTTTCTCCGCATTCGGTACAATATGAAGGAATGATTACCTGCGGAAGGAAGCGACTGTCCTGAAACCCGGAACCGACTATCTGATCACCGAAAGGCCCGCGCGGGCGCTTTTGAAATTCTCCCTGCCGATGATCGTTGGAAACCTCTTCCAGCAGGCCTATACCATCGTGGACTCCGCGATCGTCGGCCACTACAACGGCGAAGCGGCGCTGGCCGCCGTCGGCGCGTCCTCCGCGCTCACAACGATCTTCATCTGCGTGGCCATCGGCGGCGGCATCGGCGCCTCCGTCATCATCAGCCAGCATTTCGGCGCGAAGCGCTTTGCCCGCATGAAGTCCGCCGTCTACACCGCCCTGCTGACGTTTCTGGCCGTCAGCGTCCTGCTGGCTGGCGTCGGGCTGCTGTGCAGTGAGCAGATCATGACCGCCCTGAAGACTCCGCCCGACGCGCTGGAGATCGCAGCCACCTATCTGAACATCTATTTCTATGGTCTGCCCTTTCTCTTTCTCTATAATATCCTGTCCTCCCTG
>NZ_JBBMFF010000124.1:0-22302 GCF_040096185.1 Faecousia intestinalis
CATTTTCTCCGGCGGCGTGTACGTCGGAGAAAATACCGCTCGGCTCGCAAACGTGCGAAGGGCGTGCCCTTCGTGCGATGCCGCGAGCCGCAGCCCTTTCAAACGAGAGCCCAGTGAAACGGGTCTCGTTTGAGAGCTTGTCAAAAACACTTTTTTGACAAGCTCACGGATGCGGAACATTTCCGCATCCGTTTCGTCAAATAGGGCAAGAAGAATAGCGCAGGGGATACCCTGTTAGAAACCATGGACAAAGGAGAACAAACCTATGAAACGGATATTTGCGGTTCTGCTGGCGCTGAGCCTGCTTCTGCTTGCCGCCTGCTCGAAGGGCGTTTCCCCCACGGAGCCGTCCCAGACCGAGCCTGCCACGCAGGCCCCGACCGAACCGGCGACCGACGCTCCGACGGAGCCCTCCCAGACGGAGCCCGCCACGGAGCCGTCGCAGCCCACGGAGGAGGAAGGCCCGTTCACCGTGACCTATGCCCACGCGCAGGCCGACACGCACGGCTCCGGCGAGGTGTGGGTACAGCTGCTGGCCGAGGTCACAAACACCGGCTCGGAGCCGCTGACGCTCGGCGCAGCGGACTGGACGGTCTGCACGCCGGACGGAACGGAACTTGCCGTCCGCAAGGGCGTCTCCGCTTATCCGCAGACGATCGAGCCGGGCGAAAAGGGCTGGTATTATGATGAGTTCACTGTCGATACGGCCCAGACGGGCGAGCTTGCCGTGCAGTATGACGGCGACGCCCTCGCAGCATCCATCCGCGCGGCGGAGCAGAGCGGCGTGCGCTATGCCGTCTCGGATGTCAATCTGAAGGATTCCGTCTACGGCGGCGTGGAGTTGACGGGCCGCATCCGCAACGACACGGCGGAGCAGGGCAGCCTCGTCTGCGTGGCGGCCGTGCTGCTTGACGAGTCGGAAAAGCCGCTCGGCGTGGTCTACGCCGTGCTGGGCAGCCCGCTAGAGGCCGGCGCGGAGACGACGTTCGGCATGAGCAGCGAGATGCTCCCGCCGGAGGTCAAATCTGCGGACATTGCACAGGTCGAGACGTTCGCCTATCCGCTCGCAGAGTGACGCAGCTTGTCAAAAAAGTCCCTTCGGACTTTCCTGCCAAGCTGCTTCCAGAATTGCAAAATCAATTTTTGTATCATGATTTTGCAATTCTGCCGCTGCGGCGGGTTATTGAACGCGAAAGGACACCCTGACGGTTTCCTTTCACACTATCCTTCCCTCCGAAGCTTTTGGCTGGGCAGGTTTTTTGACAGTCTGCGCTCGCAGAGTATGTATATAAAAAACGGACCGGGTCGGTATCTCCGACCCGGTCCGTTTTATACGGGACTCAAACGTTGAAGAGGAAGTTGACGATGTCGCCGTCCTTCATGACATACTCCTTGCCTTCACTGCGGACAAGGCCCTTTGCCTTTGCAGCTGCCATGGTGCCGCAGGCCTTCAGATCGTCGAAGGCGATGACCTCCGCGCGGATGAAGCCGCGCTCAAAGTCACTGTGGATCTTACCGGCGGCCTGCGGGGCGCGGGTGCCCTTTTTGATCGTCCAGGCACGGCATTCGTCGCTGCCGGCCGTCAGGAACGAGATGAGGCCGAGCAGCTCATAGCTCGCCTGGATCAGACGGTCGAGGCCGGACTGCTTCAGGCCCAGCTCTTCCATGAACATGGCCTTTTCGTCCGGGTCGTCCAGCTCGGCGATGTCCGCCTCCAGCTTGGCGCAGATCGGCAGGGCAAGGGAGCCCTCCTCGTCGGCCAGCTTCTTGACCTGCTGGAAGTACGGCACGGACTCCGGATCGTTCACGGCGTCCTCCGAGACGTTCGCGGCATAGATCGTCCGCTTGAGCGTCAGCAGGTCAGATGTGGCGATGAGGGCGCGGTCGTCGTCGGAGCATTCGAACGTGCGGGCAAGCTTGCCCTCGTTCAGGTGCTCGAGCAGGGCAGAGAAGACCTCCGCCTCGCGCAGGAAGCGCTTGTCGCCGCCCTTGGCGGCCTTCTGGGCCTTGTCCATGCGGCGCTCGCACATTTCGGCATCGGCGAGGATGAGCTCGAGGTTGATGATGTCGATGTCGCGCAGCGGGTCTGTGCTGCCCTCGACATGGGTGACGTTCGGGTCGTCAAAGCAGCGCACGACGTGGATGATGGCGTCCGTCGTGCGGATGTTCGAAAGGAACTTGTTGCCGAGGCCCTCACCCTTGGACGCGCCCTTGACAAGGCCTGCAATGTCGACGAATTCGATCGTGGCGGGCGTGAATTTCTTCGGCTGATGCAGGTCGCGCAGCCACTCCAGACGCGCATCCGGCACGGCCACGACGCCGACGTTCGGATCGATGGTGCAGAAGGCGTAGTTATCGGCGGGAATGCCCGCATTTGTGATCGCGTTGAACAGCGTGGACTTGCCGACGTTCGGCAGTCCGACGATACCAAGTTTCATGGATGCTGATCTCTCCTCTTATTTCGAGTATATCTATTATAGCAGAAACGCGCGGCTCTCACAAGCCCAAAATATCAGTTTGCGGCGCGGCGGTCATAGAGCTTTGCAAGGCCGCCTTCGGAGGTCTCGCGGTATTTTGCGCTGATGTGCAGGCCGGTCTCCTTCATCGTGCGCACGACCATGTCGAAGCTGATGTTGCGCGAGCCGCACAGCAGGCCGGACAGGTTGAAGGCATCCATGGCGCGCTTGGCGGCCACGGCGTTGCGCTCGATACACGGGATCTGGACAAGGCCGCAGATCGGGTCGCACGTCAGGCCGAGGTGGTGCTCCATGGCGATCTCGGCGGCGTATTCCGTCTCCTCGATGCTCAGACCCATCAGAGCGCACAGCGCGGCGGCGGCCATGGAGCAGGCCGTGCCGATCTCTGCCTGACAGCCGCATTCCGCGCCGGAGATGGAGCCGTTGCGCTTGACGAGAGCGCCGAACAGGCCGGCGACGGCCAGCGCGCGCAGGACCTGCGCATCTGGGATATTGTGCGTTCTCTGCATGTACAGCAGCACGGCGGGCAGCACGCCTGCGGAGCCGCAGGTCGGCGCGGTGACGATGGTGCCGTTGTCGGCGTTCTGCTCCGAAACGGCAAAGGCATAGGCACACACGATGCGCAGCTCGCGCACCTGCGGGCGCTCATTTTCCTTGCTCTGCGCATAGAGGCGCTTGGCCTTGCGCTCCACGTTCAGGCCGCCCGGCAGCGTGCCCTCGGCGGCCAGACCGTCGGCAACGGCCTGCTTCATCGTCTGCCAGACCTCCGCGAGAAAGTCCCAGATGCCGGGGCCCTCGTTCAGCTCCACATATTCGCTCAGCGAGATGTAGCGCCAGCGGCAGAACTGCGCGATCTCCGCAAAGGAATTTT
The DNA here is from genome assembly GCF_040096185.1 of Faecousia intestinalis. Lineage (NCBI taxonomy): Bacteria > Bacillati > Bacillota > Clostridia > Eubacteriales > Oscillospiraceae > Faecousia > Faecousia intestinalis. Next base: position 3,349 of record NZ_JBBMFF010000124.1, read on the forward strand.
CGGGATAGACCTCATCCTGCTCCTGCGGCGCATCCTGCCCCTCGATGCGGATGTCGCCGCCGCCGATGGAGGCCACGCGCATGGTGGCGTAGGGCTTGCCTTCGCGGCAGGCAAAGAAGTCCAGCGTGTTCGGGTGCGGCAGGCTGTGCGGCGTCTCCTCCGAGAAGACGACCTCCGTCCGCTCGCGGCCGAGCACTTCATAGAGCACGCGGTCCGTGCCGTGGCCGCGCCCCGTCTTGGACAGCGAACCGTAAAGCACGACACGGTAGGTCTCCGCGTCGGGATATTTGCTCAGGAAAAGTCTGGCGGCGCGCTCCGGCCCCATGGTGTGGGAGCTGGACGGCCCCTTGCCGATCTTATAAACGTCGCGGATCGATTTCATCCGGGATCCCTCCATATTTCTGTGATCCCGGATATTATAGCATTCTGCCGTGGAAAAAACAATCCCGGCCGGATTCGACAAGGGGATAAAAACCGCGAAAAACCGCCTCAAAAGGTGGAAAAAATGCCCCGTTCCCGAATCGTGATATCCGGGAACGGGACGGCGGTCAGGGCTTGCGGAGCGCTTCGAGGGAAAGCTCGCCCGCCAGCTTGAACAGGGCGTCTGCCACAACGGTCTCCAGCGGGAGCCGGGCGCTCTCCGCCACGCGGGTATAGAAGGCGGCGGCCGCCGCGTCAAGGTCAATGGTGAGTCGCAAGGGAAACGGCCTCCTTCGGGGAAAGAATCCTGCTCCATAGTATGCTGAGGCTTGACAGGCGTGTGAAAATGGGTTAAATTATTATGGTATATTGGTATCGCTGCGCAACGGCGTCTTCCGGCGCGCTGCGGCAGCTTCGAAAGGATGAGGCAGGCTATGGCCAAAGAAAAGAAAGTTGAACAGATCACCGATATGGAGGTCGATTTTGCCCAGTGGTACACGGATGTCTGCAAAAAGGCAGAGCTGATCGACTATTCCTCGATCAAGGGCATGTTTATCTACCGTCCGTACGGCTATGCCATTTGGGAAAATATCCAGCATCTGATGGATGCGGAATTCAAGAAGACCGGCGCAGAGAACGTCTATATGCCGATGCTGATCCCGGAATCCCTGCTGCAGAAGGAAAAGGACCACGTCGAGGGCTTCGCGCCGGAGTGCGCGTGGGTCACGATGGGCGGCAGTGAGAAGCTCGAGGAGCGCTACTGTATCCGCCCGACGTCCGAGACGCTGTTCTGCGAGCACTTCCACGACATCATCCACTCCTGGCGCGATCTGCCGAAGATGTACAACCAGTGGTGCAGCGTGCTGCGCTGGGAAAAGACGAGCCGTCCGTTCCTGCGCCACCGCGAGTTCCTCTGGCAGGAGGGCCACACCATGCACGCCACAGCCGAGGAGGCCCGCGAGGAGACAGAGCGCATGCTCAATGTGTATGCCGACTTCTGCGAGAACGTGCTGGCCATGCCGGTCACGCGCGGCCAGAAGACCGACAAGGAAAAGTTCAACGGCGCCGAGGCGACCTATACGATCGAGTGCATGATGCACGACCGCAAGGCCCTGCAGGCGGGCACGTCCCACTTCTTCGGCGACGGCTTTGCCAAGGCGTTCGACATTTTCTATACGGATAAGAACAACCAGAAGGTCAACCCCTTCCAGACGTCCTGGGGCGTCTCCACGCGTCTGATCGGCGGCATCATCATGACCCACGGCGACAACAGCGGCCTCGTCCTGCCGCCGAAGATCGCGCCGGTGCAGATCGTCATCATCCCGATCGCCATGCACAAGGAGGGTGTGCTCGAGAAGGCGCGTGCCGTCGCCGAGACGCTGCGCGCGGCCGGCCTTCGCGTGAAGCTCGACGAGTCCGAGCAGAGCCCCGGCTGGAAGTTCGCGGAATATGAGATGAAGGGCGTGCCGCTCCGCCTGGAGCTCGGCCCGAAGGACATCGAGCAGAACCAGTGCGTGCTCGTCCGCCGCGACAACGGCGAAAAGAGCTTCGTCTCGCTCGACTCCCTGGTCGAATCCGCCAACACGCTCATGGATGCCGTGCATGACGGCATGTATGCCAAGGCAAAGCGCAACCTTGACGAGAATATCTACGATGCCTTCACGCTCGAGGAGGCCAAGCGCCTGCAGCAGGAGCACGGCGGTTTCATCCGCACGATGTGGTGCGGCGACGAGGCCTGCGAGATCCGCATGAAGGAGGAGGCCGGTATGACGAGCCGCTGCATCCCGTTTGCGCAGCAGCATCTTGGCGATACCTGCGCCATCTGCGGCAAGCCTGCCAAGAAGATGATCTACTGGGGCGTTGCCTATTGAGCTGTTGAAAAAGTCCAAAGGACTTTTTCAACAATGGGATCTCAGTCCGCTGCGCGCACGAATCGCCCGTCAAAGACGGGCGATCTCAGCATCCTTCCCTCCGAAATTTGGGGCTGGACTGGTTTTTCAACAGTCCGGAATGCCTGTGAAGCATTTTCCCTGAGATTCCCACGTCGCTTCGCTCCTCGGAATGACACGACTGGGAGTTCTCTGTCAAATGCAAACCGCCCGCAGCAGGGGCTTCCTGCTGCGGGCGGTTTGAAAAAGGAGGGAAAAATGAAAAAAGAAAGAAAAGAAAATGCATCACACTTAGTGTCTATATTATATCCGGGAATTATTAAGAAGAAAACCAAGAAAATATTAAGTTTATTTGAAGTTGACGGCTCCCATGCCTAGGACGGGCAGCCGGTCTGGTTTAGCCTGGGATTTTTGGGGAAGAATCCCAAAAAGAATTGCAGGCAAGTGGCTGGCTTACCTGCAACTCCCGGTTTAAAGTAAGAGGGGGAAAATGAAAAAGATTAACTCAACGCTTCTGGTATTATTGTACCCCGGAGATATTAAAAATATAAGCCAGAAGAAATTAAGTTTGTATTAAGCGGGCGGGCCGTACCGGCGCGAAAAATGGTTGACAAATCACGCGTCCGCTGATAGAATAGTCCAAGAATCGTGAAAATTCGCGTTGAAGAAGCCAATCTGCGGCAGAACCGTCAGCGAGCAGGGGAGAGTGCAAGCCCTGCGGCCGATGCTGCAGACCGCCACTTCCGAGCGGCCCGCGACGAGCGGGACGGCCCATCCCCGTTATCCGATGACTAAGATGCCGCGCTGCGGTAATTAGGGTGGTACCGCGAGAAGCCTCGCCCCTATATCCGGGGGTGGGGTCTGCTTTTTATTCCGAGGGAATCTCTGAACAAATCGTCTGCGGCTGAGCAGCGAATCTTTTGCCCCATCCGTACAGTTTGGAAAACGGGAAATACATCCAGTATTCCTCCGTTTCCCAAACTTTCGCCTGAGACAAAATCTCCAGCTGTCAGCTCTTGACGATTGATTCAGCGCTTCCCGAGTATTTTCAGGAGGATGATTCCCATGGCCACAAAAAAGTATGGCGTCAATGAGCTGCGCGAGATGTTCCTCTCGTTCTTCGAGAGCAAGGGCCATCTGCGCCTGCCCAGCTTTTCTCTGATCCCGCAGAACGATGCGTCTCTGCTGCTGATCAACTCCGGCATGGCGCCGATGAAGCCCTATTTCAAGGGCGAGGTCACGCCGCCCCGCCGCCGTGTCTGCACCTGCCAGAAGTGCATCCGTACCGGCGATATCGACAACATCGGCCACACGGCGCGCCACGGCACCTATTTCGAGATGCTGGGCAACTTCTCATTCGGCGACTATTTCAAGCATGAGGCCATTGCCTGGTGCTGGGAATTCCTGACGAAGGTCTGCGGCCTCGAGGAGGACCGCCTGTATCCGTCCATCTATGAGAACGACGACGAGGCGTTCGAGATCTGGAACAAGGAGATCGGCATCCCGGCCGACCGCATTTTCCGCTTCGGCAAGGAGGACAACTTCTGGGAGCATGGCTCCGGCCCGTGCGGCCCCTGCTCCGAGGTCTATTATGACCGCGGCGAGAAGTACGGCTGCGGCAAGCCCGGCTGCACCGTCGGCTGCGACTGCGACCGCTATATGGAGATCTGGAACAACGTCTTCTCCCAGTTTGACAACGACGGCCACGGCAACTATACCGACCTCGTCCAGAAGAACATCGACACCGGCATGGGCCTCGAGCGTCTTGCCGTTGCCTGCCAGGACGTTGACTCCCTGTTCGATGTCGACACCGTCATGAACATCACCCACAAGGTCACGGAGATCACCGGCGCGCACTATGGCATGAGCCACGAGAAGGACGTCTCGCTGCGCGTTATCACGGATCATATCCGCGCTTCCGTCTTTATGATCTCCGACGGCGTGCTGCCCTCGAATGAGGGCCGCGGCTATGTGCTGCGCCGCCTGCTCCGCCGCGCTGCCCGCCACGGCAAGCTGCTCGGCGTGGACCATCCGTTCCTGTGTGATGTTGTTGAGACGGTCATCCACGAGAACGAGGGCCACTATCCCGACCTGCGCGAGCGCGCCGCCTATATCACCCGCGTCGTCCGCGTAGAGGAGGAGAACTTCGCCCGCACGATCGACGGCGGCATGCGCATTTTCTCCGAGATGCTGGCGCAGCATAAGGAAAACAACGAATCCGTCTTCTCCGGCGCAGATGCCTTCAAGCTCTATGACACCTACGGCTTCCCGATCGACCTGACGGTCGAGATGGCGCGCGAGGAGGGCATGGAGGTCGATCTCGAGGCCTTCCGGAAGCTCATGCAGGAGCAGAAGGTCCGCGCGCGCGAGGCGCGCAAGGCCCTCGGCGACCTCGGCTGGGCCGGCATCGACTTCGGTCAGGATATTCCCGAGACGCAGTTCGTCGGCTATGACAAAAACGAGACCGAGGGCACCGTGCTCGCCATCGTGGCAGAGGACGAGTCCCGCAGCGAGATCGCCGCAGGCGTCGAGGCCATCGTGGTGCTCGACCGGACGACGATGTACGCCGAGATGGGCGGTCAGGTCGCCGACCACGGCACGATCACCGGCCCGGACGGTGTGTTCGAGGTCACGGACGTGCAGAAGAACAAGGGCGGTAAATTCATGCACTACGGCCGCGTCGTGAGCGGCACGATCAAACTGGGCGAAGCCTGCAAGATCATGATCGATCCTGAGCGCCGCGCCGCTATCCGCCGCGCTCATACGGCCACACATCTGCTGCAGGCCGCGCTGTTGCGCGTGCTCGGCGAGCATTGCCATCAGGCCGGTTCTCTTGTGGAGCCGGATCACCTGCGCTTTGACTTCACGCACTTCTCCGCCGTCACGCCGGAGGAGCTGGTGGAGATCGGTAATCAGGTCTCCGAGATGGTGCTGCGCGGTGAGCCGGTCGAGACGATGGTCCTGCCGATCGCCGAGGCACAGAAGCTCGGCGCAACGGCCCTGTTCGGCGAGAAGTACGGCGAGACCGTGCGCGTCGTGAAGATGGGCGAGGATTCACTGGAGTTCTGCGGCGGCACGCATCTGGACAACACCGCAAAGGTCGGCCCGTTCCGCATCCTGTCCGAGGCCTCCGTTGCCTCCGGCGTGCGCCGCATCGAGGCCTATACCGGCAAGGAGGTCCTGCGCCAGACGGAGCAGATGAGCCGCCTGCTGCTGGATATCGCCCACGAGCTGAAGACGACGCCGAAGGAGCTCATGCAGCGCGCCCACGCCATGGTCAGCGAGGTCAAGGAGCTCAAGCAGCGTCTGGACGCCATGAAGGACAAGCTGTTCAGCGGCGAGATCGACCGCTGCCTGTTTGCGGCGCGTGAGGTCGGCGGCCTGAAGGTTCTGACCGTCATGCGCAATGACATCGCGCCGAACGACCTGCGCAAGATGGGCGACCAGATCCGTGACCGTGAGCCGGACGCCGTTGCCGTGCTGGCCAGCACGCAGGGCGAAAAGATCACGCTGCTTGCCGTCTGCGGCAAGAACGCGGTCGGCCGCGGCATCAAGGCCGGTCAGCTCATCAAAGAGGTTTCCGCAGCCTGCGGCGGCTCCGGTGGAGGCAAGCCCGATTCCGCCATGGGCGGCGGCCGCGACCTGCTGAAGCTGGACGACGCGCTGGCGGGCGTGGATGATTTTGTCACCACGCATCTGGCGTAAATCTGGGAGGAAAATGATGAACGACTGCATTTTCTGCCGCATTTTGGCAGGCGAGATCCCCTCGAAGAAGCTGTATGAGGACGAACAGTGCCTGGCGTTTTATGACATCCAGCCGCTGGCACCGCAGCATTTCCTTGTTATTCCGAAGGCCCACATCGCCTCGGCCGCAGAGCTGGGCGAGGAGCAGGCCGCGCTCGTCGGTCACATCTTCGCCGTCATTGCGAAGCTCACGAAGGAGCTCGGCTTTGCCGACGGCTTCCGTGTCGTGACGAACTGCGGCGAGGACGCCGGTCAGACCGTAAAGCACCTGCATTTCCATGTGCTCGGCGGCAAGACGCTTGGGTCCTTCAACTGATAAGAGACCAGAATACCTCACCTGGGGCGGGCAATAGCCCGCCCCGGTTTTTTCGGCGGAAGGGAGGGCGGACCATGCGCATTCTCGCGATGTTCTCCGCGGCGTTTGCGGCGGCAGCCGCGCTGTGCGCCTATGCGCTCCCGGCTGCGTGGGGCTGGCTGCCCGGTCTGTGCCTCGCGGCCCTTGCCGCGGCGCTTCTGCTTCTGCACGGCGACCCGGTCCGGCGCGTGCGCACGATCGCCCTCGGCCTTGCGGCCGGGTTTCTCTGGTGCTGGGCGGATGCCGGGCGGCTCGTGTCCGTCCGCGCCCTCTGCGGCGAGGGGCAGACCATCGAGGCCGAGGTCTGCAGCTTGCCGGAAAGGACACAATACGGCTACCGCTGCGTTACCCTGCTGCAGGGGAACCGTATGCAGCTCTACCTCCGCAATGCGCCGGAGGATGCCGCCCTTGGCGACCGCGTGCGCGTCACGGCGGATGTGACGGAGACAGGGAATTCCCTGTATCTGGCGTCCAATGACATTCTCCTGCTCGGCTTTGTCCGCGGCGAGGCCGAGTGGGAGCACCCGGCGCGGGTGCCGCTGCGCTATGCGCCGCAGCGGGCCCTGCTGGCCGTGCAGCGCACGATCACGAATTGCTTTCCGGCCGACGCCGCGCCGCTTGCCAACGCGCTGGTGACGGGCGACACGTCCGGCCTGCCCTATGCCCTGCAGACGGCCATGTCCGACGCGGGCATCTCCCATATCGTGGCGGTCTCCGGCATGCATGTGACGCTGCTGCTCGGCGTGGTGCGCCTGCTGTGTCTGCGGCGCAGGCGGCTGACGGCGGGCGTCGGCATTACGGTGATGGTCTTCTTTGCTGCCATGCTGGGCTTTCGGCCCTCCGTCACGCGCGCCGTGGTCATGAATGCCGTGCTGCTGCTCGCACCGCTGCTCGGGCGCGAGAACGACGGGCCGACGTCCCTGTGCTTCGCCCTGCTTCTGCTGCTCCTGCCGAATCCGCGCGCCATTGCAAACGTCGGCCTGCAGCTGTCGTTTGCCGCCGTGGCGGGCCTGCAGCTGTTTTCCGGCGGCTTGACGGGCTGGCTGGAGGGCCTGCTGCGTGTCGCGGCCCTGCGGGAGCGCCATCCGCTCCCGGCGCGGCTGCTGCGCGCGATCTGTGCGTCGCTTGCGGCCACGCTCGGTGCACTGGCCTTCACGCTGCCGCTGGCGGCGTGGTATTTCCGGTCGATCTCACTGGCCGCTCCGCTGACGAATCTGCTGGCCCTGCCGCTGTTCAGCCTTGCGTTCTCGCTCGGGTGCATCACGGCCGTGCTGGGCCTTGTGTGGCTGCCGCTCGGGCGCATTGCGGCTTGGCCAGCAGCGTGGCTGCTCCGGCTGGCGCGCGGCATCGTCACCACGGCGGCCGGGCTTCCCTATGCGGCCGTCTATCTCAACCGGACACTCCTGTGCGTCTGGTTCGCCGCTGCGGTTGGGATGTTTGCGGTCTTTCTGGCCCAGCGGCGCAGGCAGCCCGGCGTGTTTGCGGCCTGCCTTGCCGTGACGCTGACGGCAGCGATCCTCGGCGCGGCCCTGTGGGAGACGGACCCCGTCTCCATGACGGCGCTGGACGTCGGGCAGGGCGCGTGCACCGTTCTGCGGGGCGGCGGCGCGACATTTGTGGTGGACTGCGGCGGCGAGGGCGGAGAGGCTGCCGGCGAAACGGCCGCGCGCGAGCTGCGCATGGGCGGTGAAACGTCCATCGACGGCCTCATTCTGACGCATCTGGATGCGGACCACTGCAACGGGGCCGCGCAGCTCATGGCTCGTGTGCAGGTAAGGCGGCTGTTCCTGCCGGAGCAGGACAGCGACAGCCGCGAGGCGATCCTGACTGCGGCGGAGCGCTGCGGCACGGAGATCGTCTTTGTCACGGAGGACCTGACGCTTGATTTTTCCGGCGGCAGCCTGCGGCTGTTTGCGCCGGTCCTGCCCGGCTCGCGCAATTGCGGCCTTGCCGCATTGATGTCCGCGGGAGAATATGATATACTGATCCCGGGCGATATGCCGGCCGCCGCGGAGCGCGTGCTGGCCGATACGCACAGCCTGCCGCAGGTGGAGGTGCTCGTTGTCGGGCACCACGGCGCGGCAAGCTCCACTGCGCCGGAGCTGCTGCAGGCCGTTTCGCCGGAGATCGCAGTCATTTCCGTGGGCGCGGACAATTCCTACGGCCATCCCGCGCAGGCCGTGCTCGACCGCCTGACGGAGGCGGGCGCTGCCGTGTACCGCACGGATCAGGCGGGCGATATTACGATCACGAGGTAAGGCTATGGCAAAAAAAGCGGAATCCGGCGGCTATGCGCGCCTGAAGGGCGACCTGGCGCAGAAGACGCCCGGCAGCTTCTATGTGCTCTACGGCGAGGAGGACTATCTTCGCCGCTACTATCTTTCCATGCTGCGCAGGCAGCTCGTCGACGGGCCGACGGAGGACTTCAACTTCCACCGCCTGACATCGGAGAATTTTTCGATGCAGGTCCTCTCGGAGAGCCTCGAGGCCCTGCCGATGATGGCGGAGCGCACGATGATCCAGGTCGACGACGTCGATCTGTTCGCCCTGCCGGAGGATGACCGCACGCAGCTGGCGGCGCTGTTTTCCGACATCCCGGACTATGCCTGCCTTGTACTCGTCTATGCGGACTTCAAGCCGGACAAGCGGAAGAAAAAGCTCTGGGACGCCATGGAGAAAAACGCCGTGCTGGCAGAATTCGCCTACCAGACCGAGCGCGACCTCACGGCGTGGATCGTGCGGCACTTCCGTGCGGAGAAAAAGAATATTTCGCCTGCGCTCTGCGGCTACCTGCTGCAGCGCTGCGGCTCGTCCATGACACGGCTCGATGCCGAGATCGCAAAGATCTGCGCCTATTCCGGCGCGGACGACATTGTCCGCGCGGACATCGACGCCGTTGTGGAGCCGACGCTCGAGGCGGTCGTCTTTGAGATCACCGACGCACTGGGCCAGCGCGAGTTTGACCGTGCACTCGAGCGCCTGAGCGTCATGCTCAAGCTGCGGGCCGAGCCCATCGCCATGCTCGGCGCGGTCGGCAGCCATATGCGCAGGCTCCATGCCGCGCGCATCCTGCAGGCGGCCGGGAAGACCTCGCAGGACCTTGCCCCGCTCTGCGGTGTCGCGCCGTTTGCGGCCAACAAGTGCTTTGCGCAGGCGCGGCGGCTGTCGGACCGCTTCTGCGCGCAGGCCGTGCTGCTGTGCTGCGAGGCCGACCGGCAGATGAAGACGTCCTATGACGACCCGGCGCGGATTCTGGAGCTTCTGATCCTGCAGCTCGCCGAGGAGGCCCGCCATGATTAAGCTGCGGCAGGCCATCGTCGTCGAGGGGCGCTATGACAAAAATGCCCTGTGCCAGCTCGTCGATGCGCCCGTCATCGAGACGCATGGCTTCGGCGTGATGAAGGACAGGCGGCTGCTCGGATTTCTGCGGCAGGTCGCCGCGGCGCGGGGCCTCATTATTTTAACGGATTCCGACGGTGCGGGCTTCGTCATCCGCAATTTTCTCAAAGGCGCGCTGCCGCCGGAGCAGGTGCTGCACGCCTATATCCCCGATGTGCCGGGCAAGGAGCGCCGCAAGCGCGTCCCCGGCAAGGAGGGCAAGCTCGGCGTGGAGGGCATGCCGCCGGAGGTGCTGCTCGAGGCACTGCGGCGGGCGGGCGCGCAGGCGGAGGATTCGCCGGAGCCGCCGGACCCCATCACAAAAACGGACCTGTATCTCGCCGGGCTTTCCGGCGGCGCGGACAGCGCGGCGCGCCGCCGCACGCTGCAGCAGGAGCTTGGCCTGCCGGAGCATCTCGGCAGCGCAGGGCTGCTGCAGGCGCTGAATCTGCTGATGACGCGTGAAGAATTTCAACACCGCTATGGAGAACTGCGATGATCGATATTTCGGTAAACGAGCTGGTCAAGTCCTTTGAGGTCGGCCAGACCCTGCTGGACGGACTGAGCTTTGACATTCACGAGGGGGAATGCGTCGGCATCATGGGCCGCAACGGCTGCGGCAAGACGACGCTGTTCCGCCTGCTGACGGGGGAGCTGTCCCCCGATTCCGGCGAGATCCATATCGCCGCTGGGAAGAAGCTGGGCCTCATCTCCCAGATCCCGGTCTATCCGGCCGGATTTTCCGTTGAGGATGTGCTGCGCACGGCCTTTGCTGCGCTGGCCTCTCTGAAGCGCCGGATGGAGGAACTGGAAAAAACGCTCGAAAAGGATGCTTCCCGAGCGAATCTGAGCGAATATGACCGCCTGAGCAACGCCTATCTGACGGGCGGCGGCTATGAGCAGGACACGGAAGTCGACAAGGTCTGCAACGGCCTTGGCATCCCGGCCGAAATGCGCGGCCGCGAATTTGACCGCCTGTCCGGCGGCGAAAAGACGCGCGTGAATCTGGCGCGCCTGCTGCTCGAGAAGACGGACATCTTGCTGCTCGACGAGCCGACGAACCATCTGGACCTGCGCAGTGTGGAGTGGCTGGAGGACTACATCCGTCACTTCAAGGGAACGGTCCTGACGATCTCGCATGACCGCTATTTCCTTGATCAGGTCGTGCAGCGCATCATTGAGATCTCTGCGGGCAGGGCCGAGTTCTACAGCGGCAACTACAGCTTCTATCTCGAGGAAAAGCAGGAGCGCTTCAACCATCAGCTCCGGCAGTATGAGCAGGAGCAGGCCAGGCTCAAGCAGCTCGGCTTCACCGTCGAGCGCATGAAGGGCTGGGGCATCAACAACCGCGTGCTCTACCGCCGCGCCATGTCCATCCAGCACCGCATGGAGCGCATCGAGAAGACGGAGCGGCCGACCAAGGAGAAGACGCTCCGCGCCCGCTTCGGCGAAAAGGAGTTCCACGGCGACGAAGTCCTCACCGTCAAGAATCTCAGCAAGCAGTTCGGCGGCCGGACGCTGTTTTCCGGTGTGGAGCTGACGGTGCGGGGCGGCGAACGAATCGCCCTGCTCGGCGACAACGGCACCGGCAAGACGACGTTCCTGCGCGTGCTGCTCGGCGAGCTGCCCGCGGAGGGAAAGATCAAGTTCGGCCCGTCCGTCAAGTCGGGCTATCTGCCGCAGGTCATCCACTTTGCCCACCCGGAGCGCACGCTCTATGACACGATGCTCTATGAGAAGAACTGCACGCCCCAGACGGCGCGCGACCGCCTCGGCGCATTCCTGTTCTCCGGCGAGGACGTGTTCAAGACCGTCGGCACGCTCTCCGGCGGCGAGCAGTCGCGGCTGCGGCTGTGCATGCTCATGGACGAAAAAATCAATCTGCTCGTGCTCGACGAGCCGACGAACCATCTGGACGTCGCCTCGCGCGAATGGATCGAATGCGCCCTCGAGGACTACGAGGGCACGCTGATCTTCGTCTCGCACGACCGCTATTTTGTCGATAAATTCGCCACCCGTGTCTGGGAGCTTTCAGACGGGACCATCCGCGACTTCCCGTGCGGCTATGCCAAATACCGCGCCATTCTGGAGCACGAGGCGGCCGCCCGTCAGCGGCCCGCCCAGCCGAAGAAGGAAAAGCAGGCCAAGCCGGTCTCCGGCAGCAAGGAGCTGGAAAAGCTCGTCCGCAGGCTCGAGCGGGAGATCGCTGCGAAGGAGGACGAGGCGGCGCAGCTCGAGCAGGCGCTGGCCGGGGCTGCGAGCGACTATCAGGAGCTGCTGCGCCTGACGGCGGAAAAGGAGCGCTGCGAGGCGGAGCTGGAGGACCTGATGGCCCGCTGGGAGGAGGCCGCGCAGGCGCTGGAGCAGGGGTGAGGCCTGCACGCCGGATTGTGGAACGGGAAAGGACACTCGTATGGTTTCCTTTCCCGCTTTTCTTCCCTCCGAAACTTTCGGCTGGGCAGGTTTTTGACAGTTTGCGATTTCTTAATGGAATATTCATGAATTCTGCGGCTTTCGGACTTGTGTCCGGGGGCCGCAGCGGCTATAATATACCATGACTATATCTGCTCCGTACACCCCGGAGCGGTCAGAAGGAGATTTTTGCATTATGAGTGAATCCTGCGGAGGCAACTGCTCGAGCTGCAGCGAAGCCTGCTCGGAGCGCAAGCCGGAGAGCCTGCAAGCGCAGCCCAATCCGAAGTCCAAGATCGGCAAGGTCATCGCCGTCGTGTCCGGCAAGGGCGGCGTCGGCAAGAGCACCGTTTCTGCCATGCTGGCAACGGCCATGCAGCGCACCGGCCGCCGCGCCGGCGTGCTGGATGCCGATATCACCGGCCCGTCCATCCCGAAGGCCTTCGGCGTCAGCGAATGCGCCAGTGCGGATGAGGAGGGCATTTACCCGGCCGTGACGGAAAGCGGCATCCAGATCATGTCCGTGAACCTGCTGCTCGAGCATGAGGATGACCCTGTTCTCTGGCGCGGACCCATCATCGCGGGCGCGGTCAAGCAGTTCTGGACGGACGTCGTGTGGGAAAATGTCGACTATCTGTTCGTCGACATGCCTCCCGGAACGGGCGACGTGCCCCTGACGGTCTTTCAGTCCCTGCCGGTGGACGGCATCGTGATCGTCACCTCGCCGCAGGAGCTTGTCTCCATGATCGTGGCCAAGGCCGTGCGCATGGCCGAGATGATGCATGTGCCCGTCATCGGCCTTGTGGAGAACTACAGCTATTTCCGCTGCCCGGACTGCGGCAAGTGCCATCAGATCTTCGGCAAGAGTCATCTGGACGAGACGGCGCAGGCCTATCATCTGCCGGTGCTCGCGCGCCTGCCCATCGACCCCGCCGTGGCGGAGGCCTGCGATGCGGGCCGTGTCGAATCACTCGACACGACGGAGCTCGAGCCTGCCCTGCAGGCCATCCTCGCGCGCTGAGGCACCTTTTCCACGGAATTATTTTCCAATACAAGGGAACGAACGGCGCACCGGCGCCGTCTATATAGAGGAAACAGTCCGGCGAAAAACCAGAGGGGCTTTTTCGGCTGGCTGAGAGGAAGCGCCATTGCGGCGCAGAAACGGAGGATCTACGATGAAGAAACGAATGCTTTGCTGCCTGCTTGCGCTGGTACTTGCGGTCGGGCTGCTGTCTGCCTGCGGCTCCGTGAAAGCGGCGGTTTATGTGCAGTCTGTGGCGGCGCTTACGGGCTATGGCTCACTCGGCGGCGCGAATGCCAGCGCCGGTATCGTTGTGGCGCAGAAGGAGATCAAGGTCGAACGCGATTCCAGCCGGAAGGTCAAGCAGCTCAATGTCGGGGTCGGCCAGGAGGTCAAGACCGGCGAGGTCCTGTTCACCTATGATATGGAGGACATGCAGCTCACCATCGACAAGGCCAAGCTCGAGATCGAGCAGATGAAGAACAACGTCAAGGATCTGACGGCCCAGATCTCCCAGCTCGAGAAGGAAAAGAAGAGCGCGCCCACCTCGGAGCAGCTCTCCTACACCGTGCAGATCCAGGCACTTGAGGCCGACAAGAAGGAAGCGGAGTATAATATCACCGTCAAGCAGAAGGAACTCGATGCCATGACCTCCGGCTCCGGCACCGCGAATGTGACGGCTCCTGTGGACGGCAAGGTGCAGGCCATCAACGAGAACGGCACGGACAGCAGCGGCAATGCCGCAGCCTACATCACGCTGGTGCAGGACGGCGCTTACCGTGTCAAGGGCAAGATCAACGAGCTGAACCGCAGCGACATCGCTGTCGGCGTTCCCGTTGTCATCCGCTCCCGTGTGGACGATTCCGTCTGGTCCGGCACCATCACGGAGATCGATACGGAAAACCCGAGCTCCGGCAACGCCGGCGTTTCCTATGGCTACGGCTATTCCAATGCCGATGACACGAGCAGCTCCAGCAACTATCCGTTCTATGTCGAGCTCGACAGCACGGACGGCCTGATGCTCGGTCAGCACGTCTATATCGAGCCGTCGGACGGCGGAACGGTCTCCGACACCATGAAGCTCGACGCCTCATTCCTGCAGGGCTCTGCGGAGGAGGGCTTCTGGGTCTGGGCCGAGAAGGACGGCAAGCTCGAGAAGCGCACCGTCACCGTCGGCACGTTCGACGAGACCTACAATACCTATGAGATCCTCGACGGCCTTGCGGCGGAGGATTACATCGCCTTCCCCGAGGACGGCATGGAGGAGGGCGACCCGACGACGCACACCATGCCGACGGAGGATCCGAGCGCAGAGCCGAGCGACGGCGTCGATGACAGCGGCGCGACCGGCGACGGCGTCGATGACAGCGGCGCTATCGGCGACAGCGCGGACACTGGCCCCATCGAGGGCGGCGAAGAGGAGTCTGCAGGCAGCGAGGACGGCGAGTCTTCTCAGACGGGAGGAGTCACCTATGCTCGTTGAAATGAAGGATATCTGCAAGGATTATCCGCAGGGCAAGGAGACCGTCCGCATTCTGAAAAACATCAACCTGCAGGTCGAGGAGGGCGACTATCTCGCCATCATGGGCCCGTCCGGCTCCGGCAAGACGACGCTCATGAATCTTATCGGCTGCCTTGACGTACCGACGAGCGGCGAATACCTGTTGACGGGCGAGAATGTCACCAAGGCCAACGAAAACCAGCTGGCGGAGATCCGCAACCGCCTGCTCGGCTTTGTGTTCCAGAGCTTCTATCTGCTGCCGAAGCTCTCGGCTGTGGATAATGTCGCCCTGCCGCTGCTGTACGCCGGTGTAAACAAGAAGGAGCGCCGCGAGCGCGCCATTGAGGCGCTGCAGATGATGGGCCTCGGCCAGCGGCTGAATTTCCGCCCGAACCAGCTCTCCGGCGGTCAGTGCCAGCGCGTCGCCATTGCGCGCGCCATCGTGGGCCGTCCGAAGCTGCTGCTGGCGGACGAGCCGACCGGCGCGCTGGACTCTGCTGCGGGCAACCAGATCATGGATATTTTCGACGCGCTGAACGACGCCGGCTCTACGATCATCATGATCACGCATGAGCAGGAGATCGCCGAGCGCGCAAAGCGGATCAATTATATCCGCGACGGCATCCTGTCAGACGGCAGAAGGGACGGTGAGAGCCTTGCATAAGAAAAAGAGTGTCAAAGCGATCGTAATTTCGGCCGTCAGCCTGCTGCTCGTCGCGGCGATCGTCGTGGGCGTGCTGTGGTACCTTGGACACCGCAGTGACCCTGTCAAGGTCGCGCCCGTGTCCATGTTTATGGGCGGGTTCTCGAACGAGAGCACGCAGTCCGGCAACGTGACGGCGGATAACCTGCAGAAGATCTATGCCTCCGATACGCAGACCGTCACAGCCCTGCTCGTGCAGGAGGGTCAGACCGTCAAGAAGGGCGATCCGCTGTTCCGCTATGACACCACGCTCTCCGACATTCAGGTCGAGCGGCAGGAGATCGCAGTCAAACAGGACGACCTGAACCTCAACAAGGCAAAAAAAGACCTTGCCAACATCAACCGCCTGCGTCCCTATGTGCCGACGCAGCCGACGGATCCCCCCACGGAGCCGACGGAGCCGGAGCCTACGGATGAGCCGACCCAGCCGCCTGAGCCGACGGAGCCGACCGTTCCCATTGCCCCGGAGGAGCTGCCCTATCTCATGGGCGGCGAGGGCACGCAGGCCTCTCCGCTGTTCTATCTCTGCGCGGCGGATATGCAGTATGATCAGTCCTATTTTGAAGAGCTCCTCGGCGAAAAAACGGAGCTGTGGGTCGTGTTCCAGGTGCGCGAGGGCAATGCCCTGCACGCCGAGCTGCTCAGTGAGCTTCCGCTGAAGCTTACGCGCGACGAGGAAACGCAGTCCATCCGTTTCACGGTGTTCATTCCCGAGCAGGACGACGTGAAGGAGGAGAACAAGACCCTGCGGGCAGCTGCGGCGGATGTCTCTGCCAGCCCGGATGTCACGGTCGTCGACTATGACGGCGAATACACTGCGGCGGAGATCGCAAAGATGCGCGCCGAGAAGCAGAAGGAAATCCGCGACCTCGACCTGAAGCTCCGCATGGACAAGGTCGAGCTGGAGCGCATGAAGCAGGAGGCGGCGAACGGCATCGTAACGTCCAAGCTGGACGGCACGGTGCTCCGCGTGAATGACCCCGACACAGCCAAGCAGGAGGGAAGCCCCGTCGTGATCGTCTCGGGCGGCGGCGGTTATTACGTCAAGACCGGCGTGACGGAGCTTGACCGCGATAAATATCCGGTCGGCACCCAGATGCGCATCCAGTCGTGGGAGCACGGCGAGGTCTACGGTACGGTGGCGGAGATCTCCGATACCCCGGTGTCCTCCTCCAATAATCCCTATTACTCGTCCGGCAACCGGAACGTCAGCTTCTACACCATGCTCATTGCGCTCGATGCGGACAGCCCGCTGCGCGAGGACGAGTGGGTCGACGTCTACTTTGACGCTGCGTCGACGGCCAGCAAGGATGCCCTGTGTATCGAGACACGCTTCATCCGGCAGGATGAAGGCGGCAGCTATGTCTATCTCCGCGGTGAGGATCAGCTCCTGCACAAGCAGTATGTCACGACGGGCGTCGTGCAGTGGGGCTATACGGAGATCAAAAGCGGCCTGACGGTCGACGACTGGATCGCCTTCCCCTACGGGAAGGATGTGAAGGAGAATGCAGAGACCATTGAGAGCGACGACTCGGATGATTTCTACTACTACGGCAGCTATTAACGGGAGGCGAGAGCATGTTTGAAAATATCCAGCTTGCATTTCAGGGCGTTTTTGGCCATAAGCTCCGCTCGTTCCTGACGATGCTCGGCATCATCATCGGTATCGCTTCCATCATCACGATCATCTCGACCATCAAGGGCACGAATGAGCAGATCAAGCAGAATCTCATCGGTTCCGGCAGCAATATTGTCAATGTCCAGCTCTATCAGAATGACTGGACCGTTGACATGTCCTATCAGACGCCGGACGGCATCCGCGTCCTGCGGGACGAGCAGCGCGACGAAATGCTTGCCCTCGACGGCGTGGCAGATGTGACGATCTACCGCAGCCGTGAGAATGTCGATGGCTTCTATTACCGCAACACGGGCTTCAGCGGCAAGCTCTACGGCGTGGACGATCACTATTTCTCCGTCTACGGCTATGAGGTCCGCAGCGGCCGCGGCTTTACGGCCCGCGACTTTGCCTCGGCCAGTAAGAACGTCATCCTCGACGAGACGGCGGCCCAGACGCTCTTCGGCTCGGACGATCCCATCGGCAGGATCGTGGAGATCTCCGGCGAGCCGTTCACGGTCGTCGGCGTTGTGAGCCTGAAATCCAGCTTCGAGCCGAAGATCGACTCCGTGAAGGACTATGCGATGTATGTGCAGGAGTCCAGCGGCCTGGCCTTTGTGCCGACGTCCGTCTGGCCGGTGCTCTACCGCTTCGACGAGCCGCAGAACGTGGCCGTCCGCGCCACGTCGACCGACACCATGACCGACGCGGGCAAGGCTGTCGCGGACTATCTGACGAGCCATCAGATCATCGCCAGCAAAGCCACGGGCGACAACAGCTATTCCTACCGCAGCGACGATCTGCTCAAGCAGGCCCAGCAGCTGCAGGAAATGAGCAGCGCGACGAACAACCAGCTCATCTGGATCGCCAGCATCTCCCTGCTCGTTGGCGGTGTGGGCGTTATGAACATCATGCTCGTGACCGTCACGGAGCGCACGGCGGAGATCGGCCTGAAAAAGGCCATCGGCGCAAAGCGCCGCCGCATTCTGGCGCAGTTCCTGACGGAGGCGTCCGTGCTGACCGGTATCGGCGGCCTGCTCGGCGTGCTGGGCGGCATCGGCATGTCGCAGCTCATCTCGAAGTTCATGGATACGCCGACGGCGCTGAGTGTCCCCGCCATTCTCGTGGCGGTGGTGTTCTCCGTCCTCATCGGCCTGATCTTCGGCCTCGTCCCGGCCGTGAAGGCGTCGAAGCTCAACCCCATCGAGGCCCTTCGCCGCGAATAATGCGTTTTCTCATGCAGCCGCCTGTTTTTCGGGCGGCTGCTTTTTCCTATTGCAATTTGCGGGCCGTTCCGCTACAATCATACCGTGCCGGGCATCCCGGCGCGATATCTGCAAAAGAGGGAACACGCATGGAGAAAAAAGCGGTCTATCCCGGGTCGTTCGACCCGTTTACCAACGGCCATATGGACATCGTGCGCAAGGCCTCGGCCATTTTTGACCGGGTCTATATCGTCATGGCCGTCAATTCTGAGAAGCGGCGCGCCTTTGACTGCCGCCGCATGCAGGAGGCCATGGAGCGCGCGCTTGCGGACAGCGGCATCCGTAACTGCGAGGTCAGCATCTACGACGGCCTCATCGCCGAGTATACGAAGCATCACGGCATCGGCTATATGGTCCGCGGCCTGCGCAACAACATGGACTACAACTACGAGGAAAACATCGCCGAGGTCAACAAGCTCATCGATCCGTCGCTGGAATATGTCTACTTCCGCGCGGATAACGTCGCCGTGTCGTCCTCCATGGTCAAGGAGCTGCGCCACTACGGGCAGGATGTCTCGAGCTATGTCCCGCCCGCCATCGCCGCCCTGCTGGCGGATGGAAATACGGAGCGCTGATACTAGAATCTGATAAAAAGCTTTAAAAGCTTTTTATAGCGCCGAGGGCGCGTCAGATTCTGCATGAGACGGCGCA
>NZ_JBBMFF010000125.1:0-4174 GCF_040096185.1 Faecousia intestinalis
CGGCGCACTGCCAGTCGGCGGTGGCCCAGCTGAACGGGACGCTCTGCCGCTCGGGCTCGCTCACACCCACATAGAAGATCTCTGCGATCAGGCCGAAGTAGCGCGTGCCGCCGTCAAATTCCAAAGCGGCGTTCGGGGCGGCGTAGTCCGCCTGCGCCCAGCCGGAGAGCAGGAACGTCGTATCCGAGGAGCAGTTCAGCGCGACGGGCTGGCTGACATGGAGGATGCCATTGTAGCTGCCCTGCATGGTCATGGCCTTCGCGCCGAATTTGGTTTCCGCAGCCGCGGCGGAACCGCCCTGCAGGTTCCAGCCCGCATCGCCGAATTCGAACGAGGCGTTCTGCAGGAGGTTATAGGTGGAGGCGGCCTCCGCCTGCTCCAGCTGGAGGTCGTCGAGGTAGGCCGTGCCCGTGCAGCCGCTCATGCGGAAGGCGATGCGGCAGGACGCCGCCGGGGCCGTGAACGTGGCGGTCACGCGCTGCCAGCCGTTTTCGATGGCGGCGGACGGGCGGGCATCCGTCAGCAGGACGGTCTGCTCCGCGCCTCCGCCCTGCACGACGGCCTCCAGCCGCGCGCCGCTGCTCCAGCGCAGGTGGGAGCTGGCGGAGAAGTAGCCCGAGAGGGTGTAGGTCTCCCCGGCGGTGAGCGTTACGGGGCGGGAGATGGCGGCTGCATCGCCGCTGCCTGCGCCGTCCGGGAGGTAGAGATTCAGGCCGCCCGTGCCGTGACGGCGGTTTTCGTCGTTCGTGATCGTCGTGCGGGCCGCTGCGGAGCCGCTGCCGGTCGAGGCGTTCGTCCAGCCGTCCTCCGATTCCAGCCCGCCGTCCCGCAGGAGGTTTTCCGCCGTCATGCCCGTCGAACCGACGCTCGTCAGGCGGTTATTCTGCTTGCTGCGCTCTACGGTGTCCGTATAGGAAGCGGCGGAGCTGCCGAGGATGCGCGTGATATCCGTATTGGTGGTATAGGTGGAGACGGTGCGGCCCCAGTTGTCGAAGACGACCTCAAGGCGGATGTCGTCCTCCGTGCCCGCCTGCCGGTCCGCGCCGAACGCGCGGTAGCTCGAGCGGTTTTTGCCGTTCCAGCACTTGACCGTGTCGCCGGGCACATGCGTTCCGCCGTCGAGGGTGAATTCATAGAACTGGTCAATGGTGCCGTCCGTGTGGTAGGTATACCAGATGCCGTAATTGGCCTCGCCGTCGTGCGCGCCGTTCAGGCCGGTCGTATCGTAGGTGTAGTTCAGCTTTGTGCCGTCCGGGCAGAGGAGGTAATCGAGCTGGCGGACGCCCGCGGTGTTGTCGTAATGGAACTTTGTCTCCTTCCCGGCCTCGTCGCCGACGCGGAGGAGCCTGCCATCCGCGTCGTAGATCAGCTTGGCGAGGTATTCGACCGAAGCGTCCTTGTTCTGGCGGCAGATGCGGGTCAGGCGGTTAAAGACCTCGTTTGTCGGGCGCCAGCTTTTGCCGTCCGGGGTGTCGAAGTTGATGCCGTTATAACAATAATAAATGCCGTTGCCGTAGGCATCCTTTGTATAGGTCAGGATGCCGTCGCGGAAGAAGGTCTCGTTTCCGTTGTCGTCCGTTATGGTGAAGTTCGTGTGGCCGGTGTCGCTGTCCGGGTTCGCCTGGCACGTCATCTTCAGGCCGAGGCCGTCCTCGTCCCGGAAGACGCCGTCCGTTTCGGCTCCGCCGCCTCCCTCCTTGGAGAAATAGTGCTGCGTGCCGTCGGCGTCCGTGTAGACCCAGTAGAGGGTCTGCGCGTCGTCCGAGCCGATGCGGACGGACTGGACGCACTGCTGCGCGGAGAGCTTCCAGCCGGAGCCGAGCAGCATATTGCGGTAGTCGCGCGTATAGTCGGGCGGCTCGTTGGCGTTTTCTTTCTGCTGCACGCCGAAGGACTCCCGGCTGAGGCCGGAGTTGTACACGAGCGACAGCCCGAAGGGCATCACGCTGCTATCCGACGAGAGCAGCGGCACGACGAAGGTCAGGCGCTGCATGTGGTCCGAGATATAGCCGGTACCGGCACGGCCCGCACTCTGGGTCTGGTAGGTGTAGTAGCTCTCCAGGCCGAAGTCGTTGCGGTAGGTCACCGTGAGATACGACGCACCCGTCTGGAACGAGGAGACGATGCGCTTGCTCGCGCTGCAGTCCGAGCGCAGCAGGATCGCATGGCATTTCCCGCCGCTGTACCAGCTGCGGGCCGCGCGGGTGATATCCAGCGAGCGGTAGCCGTTCGTACTGGTCAGGCGGATGAAATCCTCCGTCGCGGTTTTATAATGATTCGTTCCGTTTGCATAAATTTTATTCCACGTCAGGGTCTTGATCCAGTCGCTGTACTTCTGGCTTCCCGTCTTGTCAATTGTCAGCTGGTGGGCGTACAGGTACTGGAAATCGTCGGAAGAAACGTTGCTGAAGCCGGACTGTAATGCATGGATGGCAGCCGCCGTGACCATGCTGCCGGAGGGCAGTTCAGGCAGCTTGTCGACCGCCGCGATGGCCTGATATTCGCCGCTGCCGTTATGCTGGGTATAGCCGACCCGCACCGTGCTTTCGGGGAAGCTGGTGTCCGGCCTACCGGAGAAGACATAGGCCCACGAGAGGGAGCCGGACTGCGAAATCTTGACGATCGTCGGGTCGATGGCGACCGGGAACTGCGCCTCTTCCTCGATCCACGCGGCGTCCGCATCGACGAGCAGGCGGTAGCTGCCGCGGTCCAGCTCCTCGAGGGTGTAGCGCACGGCGTCGGAGTACGTCCCCCCGGCGTCGAGCATGTAGGGCGCGGGAATCGCGTAAACGGGCGATCCGGCCTCATCGAGCAGGAGGACAGAGCCGTCTTCCTGCATTTCTGCGGTCAGATCGCCCGTTTGCAGCACGAAAGAAAAGAGATAGCTGGCCTGCGCTTTATTGACTAGGATCGTCTCTTTGATCGTTTCGCCGTAGAGCGTGTATGCAAGGTCAACGCCGTCGTAAACGTCCGGGTAAAGCAGCGAAGAGCTGAGCTTTTCCGGGACAAACGGGTCATCTGAGCGCAGAGAAAAAGGCTCCTGCACAACGGCCTCTGCCGCGTGGTAGGAGCGCGCCGGACCGGCAGGCTCCGGCTCGGCCGCCGCCCCGGTTTCAACCATCATTTCAGCAGCAGGTTCCTCTTCCGACGCCGCCGTTTCGGTCTCTTCTGCCGGTTCTTCCGCTGTTTCTTCTGTCACCTCAGGAAGAGCGACGGCCTCTGTCGGCTCCGGAGCTGCCAGTGTTGCATCGTGACTGGGCAGGGCGTCCGAATCGCCGTCCAGAAAGAGCTGCACCCGGTGCTCGTCCGCGTCCGCCGTGAAGACGGCGTCTCCGTTCAGGCTGGCTGCGAAGGCGACGCTTCCGTCCTCCACCGCGTAGGTCTGCCCGACCGGCTCGAGCGTGTTGTCGATGTCCTGCCACCGGCCGTCCGCGTCCTGATGATGGACCGGCACGTCATACTGCACCGCGACATAGCTTCCGTCCCCCATACGGAAGTGCTTGACGCGCTCACTGCGCAGCGAGGCCTCTTCGAACGCGACTTCAGCCGGCTCCTCGACCGTCCCCTCGACGGTATGCTCCAAATCTTCGGAAGGAGAAACCGCAGACCCCACCGCAGGCAGCAGCTCGACGCAGAGCACCACCGCCAGCAGGAGAGAAAGCAGACGGGTCCAAAGGCTCTTTTTCATAATAGTGATCTCCTCTCTTTCTGTATCATCATTCAAACAGATTCAGTACGCAGTCAAACGGGATCTGCCTTTCCCGCCAGAAGGACGCGGCGGCCGCGATAGAGCGCTGCAGGGCATTCACATGAGCCATGTGGTCCTCCTCCTGCGTGAACAGCTTTTCCGGCTGGCTTATGACCCACAGCAGCTGCGAAAAGGACAGCCATTCCAGGTCGCGGAAGCATGCGTCCAGCGACTCCCAGCTCCAGGAAAAGGTGTAAGGGAACCGGAATGCACTCGAAACCTCCTGGAAAAAGCCCGTCAGCGTCCGCGAGAATTCCCCGCGGACGTACCCGACATATGCCCCGCGGTGTTCCGCGCAGAGCATCATCTCGTACAGCATGCGCTTCGTCTGATGGGTGGCCCGAAAAGGTGCATCCATGTGTCGTTTCTCCTCTCGTCTTCGGTTTGGGTGGCCCTGCTAAAGACGAAAGTTTCATCTTTAGCAGG
>NZ_JBBMFF010000126.1:0-2500 GCF_040096185.1 Faecousia intestinalis
CGTCGGCCGTTGGCCTCCTCGCAATGACAAGTCGGGAGCGTTTGCCATTTTAACGGCGGCTTGTACGGGCTGCCCCTCCCCTGCAACGCGTTAACCCTGCTTCTCCCCGCGCTCGACGGACCTTACGCGGGGTAATATCTGGAAGCGCGGCTTCATGACCTCATGGCCGCAGCCGGTGCAGCGCAGGCGCAGGTCCGCGCCGGTGCGCAGGACGAGCCAGCGCGACGCACCGCAGGGGTGCGGCTTTTTCATCACGAGAATATCACCGACCTGAATTTCCATCGCTGCCTCCTTTGATTGCGTCCCAATAGTGCCGGGCGGCCTGCTCGACCTTGTTGTCGCCGTAGTGATAGTAGACCGTGCCCTTTAACAGGTCCGGCAGGTACTGCTGCGGGACCCAGTGGTTCGGGAAATTGTGCGGGTAGAGATAGCCCTGCTCGCGTTCCTGCCCGGCGCTGTCGGCGTGGACGTTCTGCAGCTCGCGCGGGATGACGCCGGTTTTCCCGTGCCGGACATCCGCCAGCGCGGCGTCGATGGCCAGCACGCCGGAATTGGACTTCGGGGCCGTCGCCAGAACGAGCACGGCATCCGCCAACGGCAGGCGCGCCTCCGGCATGCCGAGCTGCAGGGCACTGTCGACGCAGGCCTTGACGATGGATATGGCCTGCGGGTAGGCAAGGCCGATGTCCTCCGCGGCGGAGCACAGCAGGCGGCGGCAGCAGGCGGGCAGGTCGCCGACCTCGAGAAAGCGCGCCAGATAGTGGATGGCGGCGTCGGGGTCCGAGCCGCGGATGGACTTCATGAGGGCCGAAAGGCAGTCATAGTGGTTGTCGCCCTCGCGGTCATAGCGCATGGCCGAGCGCTGCGTGACGGCCTTCGCATCCTCGAGACGGATATGCAGGCTCGTGTCGCCGGTCCTGGCGACGAGAAACAGGGCCTCGACGGCATTGAGCGCCTTGCGGATATCGCCGCCGCAGGAGCTTGCGATGTGCTCGAGCGCGCCCGGCTCCGCCGTGACCTCGAGCTGCTCCTTTTTTGCCAGATAGTCCACGGCGCGGCGGACGGCCTTCTCAGCGGCCGCGGGCGTGATGGGCTTGAACTCGAAGACCGTGCAGCGGCTGAGAATGGCGTTGAAAATATAGAAATACGGGTTCTCCGTCGTGGAGGCGATGAGCGTGATCTTGCCGTTTTCGATGTGCTCGAGCAGGGACTGCTGCTGCTTTTTGTTGAACGACTGGATCTCGTCGAGGTAGAGCAGAACGCCGTTCGGGGCCATGAAGGTGTCGAGCTGAGAGACGATCTCCCGGATGTCGGCCGTGGAGGCCGTCGTGGCGTTGAGCTTATAGAGGGTGCGCTGCGTGGCGGCAGCGATGATGTTGGCGACGGTCGTCTTGCCCGTGCCGCTCGGGCCGTAGAAGATCAGGTTCGGCACGCGGCCGGACTCGATCATCCGGCGGAGCATCCTGCCCTCGCCGAGGATTTCCTCCTGCCCGTAGACGTCGTCGAGCGTTGTCGGCCGCAGCTCGTCTGCCAGCGGCTGGTACATGCGATCACCTCAGATTCCCGAAAACTTGTTCCTGATATTATACCGCATTTTGAGGAGAATGTCCAGAACGGAGAGGGCAATGCTGCAGGGCGGCGGACAGCCGGGCCCCTGCAGTGCGCGACGGACTGGCTTTTCCCCGCAAACTATGCTATAATTGACGCAAACGAAACGGAGGGATCGGCATGGAGGAAAAGGTCGCGGCGATCATTGCGGCGCTGCGGGAGCGGTATCCGGACGCGCTTTGCGCGCTGCACTATGGGAAGGACTACGAGCTGATGATCTCGGTGCGCCTTTCGGCGCAGTGCACGGACGCGCGCGTCAATCAGGTCACGCCCGCGCTGTTTGCGCGCTATCCGACGCTCGACGCCTTTGCGGAGGCGGATGTGGCGGAGGTCGAGGAGTATGTTCGCTCGTGCGGCTTCTTCCACCACAAGGCGCAGGACATCGTGGCGGCCTGCCGGATGCTCCGCGACGAGTACGGCGGGCGCGTGCCGGACACGATGGAGCAGCTCCTGCGGCTGCCGGGCGTCGGGCGGAAGACGGCCAACCTGCTGCTGGGCGACCTCTACGGCAAGCCGGCCGTCGTGTGCGACACGCACTGCATCCGCATCGCAAACCGCCTCGGGCTGGCCTGCGGCAAGGAGCCGGAGAAGGTCGAGCGGCAGCTGCGCGCCATCCTCCCGCCGGAAGAAAGCTCGGATTTCTGCCACCGGATCGTCCTGTTCGGCCGCGAGGTGTGCACGGCGCGCAGTCCGCACTGCGACCGGTGCGAGCTGCGGCCGTATTGCAGAGAGTTCAGCGGGAAATGAGGAATTCGAAATCGGGAGATAGCCCCCGACTTGTCATTGCGAGGGCGCTCCGCGCCCGTGACGATCGCGGGAAGGCCGTCACGTTGATCGCACACGCCATTGTAGGGGAGCGGACAGCCGGGCCCGGCGGCGCGCTGCCGGGCCG
>NZ_JBBMFF010000127.1:0-15701 GCF_040096185.1 Faecousia intestinalis
GGGGGGCCAACTCTGCGAGGCTTTTAACGAAACGCCGAATGGCTCTTAGGCGAAAGGTGAAAGCAGAAGCCCGGGGCTTCTGCCCCGGGCTAAGACTGTCGAAAAACCTGCCCAGCCGAAAGTTTCGGAGGGAAGGATCGTGTGAAAGGAAACCGTCAGGGTGTCCTTTCGCGTTCAATAACCCGCCGCAGCGGCAGAATTGCAAAATCATGCTGCATAATTTGATTTTGCAATTCTGAAAACAGCTTGGCGAAAAAGGCCCGAAGGGACTTTTTTGACAAGCTGAGCCCGGGGCTTCCGCCCCGGGCTTTTGCTGTACCTGTATTACCTGTATTGTTTTCAGTTTGTCGTGATCTCTCCGGCCTTTTTGAGCGAGAGCTTCGTCACGGCCGGGCCGATAAGCTCATAGATGAGCGTACCGCAGAGGATAACCGCGCGGATCTGCGGTGCAAAATGCGGCACGATCTTACCGGCTGCCAGCGACAGACCGATGGCCACACCGGCCTGCGGCAGCAGGCACGGGCCAAGGTACTTTTTCACGTTCTTGTCACACTTGCACACGATGCCGCCAAGCGAAGCGCCGAAGGCCTTGCCGGCCACTCGCAGCACGATGTAGATCACGCCGATGAGGCCGACCGTCGGCAGCACAGACAGCTTGAGGTCCGCGCCGGACGCGACGAAGAACAGCAGAAAGATCGGCGGCGTCACACCGTCGCAGATGTCCATAATCTGCGTGACATCCGGTGAGAAGTTCGCCACGACCGCGCCCATGGCCATGCACAACAGCAGGGATGACAAATCAAACAGGGTAGCGATGCCGATGCCCGCAAACACGAACGCCACGATAAGTGACAGGCGGTTGCCAGCCTTCTTGAAGAAGCGCAGCGGCAGCAGGAAAATAAAGCCGAGCGCCGCGCCCACCACGATTGCGCCACCGATCTCGCGCAGCGGTGACAGCAGGGACGCGCCGAACGACGCGCCCGCGTCCGTCAGGCCCTGCGCCACGGCGACGGCGAGCGAGAACAGGATAAGGGCCGTCGCGTCGTCAATCGCGACGACGGACAGCAGCGTCTCCGTCACGGGGCCCTTCGCGCGGTACTGCTTGATGACCATGATGGTCGCAGCCGGAGCCGTGGCTGCCGCGATCGCGCCCAGCACAAGCGAGAACGGCAGCGGCTGTCTCGCGATCAGCAGGCCGAGCACCACAAATACGACCGCAAACAGCGATTCGAGGCACGCGATGACGATCGGCGCAACACCGACACGCTTGAAATAGGACATTTTGAACTCATTGCCGATGGAGAAAGCAATGAAGCCCAGCGCCACATCGGAAATGATATTGATCGTCGTGAGAAAATCCTCCGACAGCAGGCCGAAAACGCTCGGCCCGATGAGAAGACCCGCCACAAGATAGCCTGTCACGTTCGGCAGATGCACATGCTTTGCCATGCGCCCGCAGAACATGCCCGCAAAGATCATGATGGCCAGGTCCAGCAGGGTATTGAGATTCATTGGTATTTGCCCAGTCCTTCCACATACGAGATCGGCACCGTGAAGAGGATGCCGCTGTCCGGCTGATCCAGTCCTCCCGTTACCTCATTGACGACGCGGCTGACCGTGCGCACCTTCTCACCGTCCAGCACCATAAAAATCATCTTGTTTTCCTTGTGCGCAGGGTTCATCAGCATCCGCAGGGAGCCGAGGAACCGAAGCTCGTCGTGCCCCTCGAGCTGCTGCGCCATGCCGCGGCTGTCCAGAATGGTCGCGCCGGGGATATGTTCCTCCTCCAGCGCCGTGAGAAGCTTATCCAGACATTCCAGCTTGTTCAGAACGATCACCAATAGCTGCATCATGTTCGCCTCCTGAAATTTTTCCGGACACTATCTTAGCACTGTCTCTCCGAAAAAACAACAGGAAATCACGGATTTTTTCGTTTTTTTACGCCGGAAACAGCTCGTGCAGCGTCCGCTCCGTCAGCGCATCTGCCGCTGCGAAGTCCACATAGGGGCGGCACAGGGCCTCCAGCTCATCATGGATGCGCTTTGCCTCGCGCACATGCTCCGCTGCCTTCCGCAGGAGCGTTCCCGCCGTGTCCCGCGCAAAGTGCAGCGTGTCGCGCGCCGCGGGCGGCAGCGTGCCGTCCAGCTCCAGCGTACAGCAGCGCTCACCCGCATAGGGGAAGTCCGGACTGCTCGCCACAAAGGCCGCCCCTGCCCCCGGCACAAGCAGGTGCGCGGGCGCGCCGTCCGGCTGCAGCGGCGTGTAGCAGACAAGGCACGTCTGCCCGAGCTGCAGAGCCTGTTCCAGCACGCGCTGCAGCAGAGCCGGGGCAAGGCCGTAGCTGTCCTCCAGCACATAGACCCGCCCGCACACAGCCGCAGCCGTCTCCGTGCAGAACGACAGCCCCTCCGGCGTTACGGCACTGAGGAACCGCCGCCGGACCCTCCCCTGCCGCCCGGAGGGCCGCAGGGCCGTCAGCGCCAGGCAGCCCGCCAGCTCCTCGAGATCGCGGCGGCAGCGCGGCTCCTCCCACATGGCCCGCGCCGGGTCCAACAGGCGGTCCGCCGCGGCGAGGCACGCCGTCACGAGCGGATACTGCGCGGCGTTCTCCCGCTTCCGGCGGCGCAGCTCCGGCTCGACGCGTGCGATGCCCGCCCGGTCATAAAACGCGCCGAAGTCCACATAGCCCTCCCGCCCGGCGCACAGCGTCGGCTCGAGCACATGGGGTGCCGTGGCATCGACCCAGCCGCGCCCGAGCGACGGCAGCACGACGGCATCGAGGGACTGCGGATCGGACGAGCACAGAAACCGCCATACCTCCAGCCCCCGTGCGGCCGCCTCATCGGCAATGCGCCGGAGGAACGTCGACTTGCCGCAGCCGGAGCCGCCCTTGATGTAATCCACCGCGCCGCACTCCTCCGCCAGCTCCGAGGCAAAGGTGGAAAACCCCCGCGGTGTGCACGAACCCAGAAAAAATGTTGCCTGCATCAACAGCACCTGCCTTTCTCCCAGATATCTATGCGCGGCGGAGCGAAAATGTTCCTTCTCCAAATTTAGACTTTATTTCTATATGCAAACATTGACAGGACACATATTTTGTGCTAAAATACCATAAAAATGTGGAAGATCATCGCTTCCCGCATTTTCAGCATCACAAGAAAGAAAGGAAGATCACCATGAAAAAACGTTGTCTCAGCCTGCTGCTCACCCTGTGCCTGCTGGCCGCGCTGGCCGTTCCTGCCTTCGCGCAGGAAGCGGAAAAGCAGCCGACACTGCAGCCCGCCTCGGAGCATCCGTCCGTTCTTCTGAATACCCCGACCGTTGAGATCCCGGCTGTCCGCGCCGAGATCGAGCCTATGTGCGTGCCGCACGCCAGCATGCGCAGCCTGTCCATCGCCAGGGGTTATGAGGGTTATCTCTATTACAGCCTCTACCGCGGCACCTACTCCGGTACCTACGGTTATTCCATTGAAGTCTACCGCGGCACCAGCATCACGGAAGCCAATTACGTCGGCGGCTATGCCGATGGCTATACCTCCGCAGAGCCGCAGCTGCTTGAGCTCTCGCTGGACAGCGCGCTCACGTCCACGCTCTCTGCCGGTACTTACACCGTTGTGAGCACGGTCCTTGTCGCCGTCAACGGCGAGGCCCGCCCCGTGAGCGGCACGGAGACCAAAACGCAGATCCAGGTCGTCAACAATCCCATCCCGCTGCAGGGCGTGTACATGGAGAGCGTCAAGGACGTCATGTACCTCGATCCCGGTCAGGAGATCACGACGCGCGTGGCCTTCAGCCCCGCCAACACGACGGCCCGCCGCAACTACGAGCTGAGCATCAGCAACGAATCCGTCTTCAGCGCTCTGGATTTCGGCAACGACATCACCATCCGCGCCGAGCAGCCGGGCAGCACGACGTTCTATGTCCTGCTTGGCGGCTACATGGGCGGCTTCCGCCTGACCGTCCGCGGCTACACCGCCTCCATGGCCCAGAAGGAGCAGACTCTGCACGAGGGCTCCTCTGCAAAGCTTTCCTTTACGGTCTCGCCGGATGACGGCCAGACGAAGGCTGTCTGGAGCTCAAACGATCCGCAGATCGTCAGCGTTGCGCAGGATGGCATCATCACCGCACTGCGTGAAGGCTCTACCATTGTAAACGCTTCCCTCACCTTCCCGGACGGCCGCACCGGGCTTGCGTCCTGCGCCGTGACCGTCACGCCGCACACCGGCGACGTCCTCTCCGAGCAGGCCCCCACGGCCAGCCGCGACGGCTGGCAGCAGATCAACTGCACCGTCTGCGGTCATGAGGCGACGCACATTCTCTCCCGCCGTTTCCTCGACCTCGACGGCACGCAGTGGTATGCCGACGGCGTGGACGACATCGTCGACCGCGGCCTGATGAACGGCACCGGCCCCGTGACGTTCGAGCCGGACTCCACCATGACCCGCGCCATGCTCGTCACGGTGCTGTGGCGCAGCGCCGGTTCTCCGAACGAGGGCACGAACGGCTTCACGGACGTTCCCGCCGATCAGTGGTACACGCAGGCCGTCGCATGGGCTGCGCAGAACGGCATCGTCAACGGTGTTGGCAACAACAAGTTTGACCCGGACGCCAAGATCACCCGCGAGCAGCTGGCCGCCGTCCTGTACCGCTATGCCGGGAAGGTCGGTATGGACGTCACCGCGCGCGCCGATCTCAAGCTCTTCCCGGATGCCGGCAGCGTCAGCGCCTATGCCACGGACGCCCTGAGCTGGTGCGTAGCCAACGGCATCGTCAACGGCACGCTGGAGCACGGCACGGCCTATCTGGACCCGCAGGGCTCCGCCACACGCGCCCAGGTCGCCACGCTCATGTCCCGCTATCTCAAGCTCACGGAAGCATAACCGAAAAATCACTGAGGCCGTCCAATCGGGCGGCCTCTTGCTTTTTCTGCTGCAATGCCCTATACTGATGCCGGAGGTGGTTCACATGAAAAGCAGGCGGCTTTCCCTGTTTCTGACGTTTCTGAAAATCGGCGCGTTCACGTTCGGCGGCGGCTATGCCATGATCGCGCTGCTGGAGCACGAGCTCATCGAGAAAAAGGGCTGGATCGGGCACGACGAATTTCTCGACATGGCAGCCATTGCGGAATCGACGCCCGGCCCCGTCGCCGTGAATGCAGCGACGTATGTCGGCTTCCATGTTGCCGGGGTGTCCGGCGCGGCGCTTGCCACACTGGCCGTGTGCCTGCCGTCGTTCCTGATCATTTTTGCGATTTCCCAATTCTTTGACCGCTTTCTTGCGCTGACCACCGTCGGCTATGCCTTCCGCGGCATTCAGGTCTGCGTTGTCTATCTCATCGCATCCGCCGGATGGAAAATGGTCCGGAAGCTGCCGCACCGTCCGCTGGATAACGTGATCCTCGCCATCGTTCTGCTGGCCATGCTGGCCTGCTCCATGCTTGCCGTCTCGTTCTCCTCCATCTATTTCATTCTGCTCAGCGGCACGGCCGGGCTCTGCGTCTACGGCGTGCGGCAGCTGCGGAGAGGCGGTGGGAAGCCGTGATCCGGCTGTTCTGGAATTTTCTAATGATCGGCGCGCTGTCCTTCGGCGGCGGCTACGGCATGATCTCCCTTGTGCGGGAGACCGTTCTGTCCAACGGCTGGCTGACGGAATCGGAGTTTTTGAGCTTTATCGCCGTCTCGGAGTCGACGCCCGGCCCGCTGGCCGTGAATATGGCCACATTCGTCGGTTCGTCGCAGGGGGGCTTCTGGGGCGCGCTGGTCGCGACGCTCGGCGTCGTGCTGCCGTCGTTTCTGCTCCTGCTGCTCATTGCCGCCGTGCTGCGGAATCTCATGAAATACCGCGGCGTCGAGGCGTTTCTCTCCGGCGTGCGGCCGTGCGTCGTGGCGCTCATTCTTGCCACGGCCGTGACCATGGGCCTGACGCGCCTGCTCGGCTTTACGCACCTCGGTGATGTCCCTGCGCCGGATATCCGCTCGCTTCTTGTGCTGGCGGTCCTTGCCGCCGTCCATTTCCTGTGGAAAAAGCTGCGCGGCAAAGTGCCCTCCCCCATTGCCATGATCGGCCTGTCCGCCGTCCTCGGTATCCTGCTCTGGAGCATTTAGGCAGCTTGCGTCTGTAGCGGCGTTCCCTGAGCGCCTTGCAGGCTGCAGGTTTGGTGGCACTCCGCCGACCGCATCTGCCGTTGTAGGGGAGCGGACAGCCGGGCCCGGCGACGCACTTGCAGTCCGTACAAACCGCCGTCAAAATGGCAAACGCTCCCGAATTGTCATTGCGAGGAGGCCGCAGGCCGACGTGGCAATCTCGCAGTACCCTGTTGGATAATCGGGCAGCCCCGGCGAATTCGCAAGCTGCTGCAATCCCTTTAGAGAGAGCATCGTTTTTTTACGAAAAAAACAGCCGCTGCACTGCGCAGCGGCTGCCGTTTTATTCTGTTTTACTTCGTGCCGAAGATACGGTCGCCCGCATCACCGAGGCCGGGCACGATATAAGCATGCTCGTTCAGATGGTCATCCACGGCTGCGACATAGAGATCGACATCGGGATGCGCCTCCGTCACAGCCTTCACGCCCTCTGGCGCAGCGATGATATCCATCAGGGTGAGATACCTGCAGCCGTATTCCTTCTTCAGGATGTCCAGCGCAGCAACGGCGCTGCCGCCGGTGGCCAGCATCGGATCGACCACGAAGACCTGACGCTCCGAGATATCGGGCGGCATCTTGCAGTAATACTTGACCGGCTCATGGGTCTCCGGATCACGGAACAGACCGATATGACCGACCTTCGCAGAGGGGATCAGCTCGATCATGGAGTCGACCATGCCCAGACCTGCGCGCAGGATGGGAACGATCGCCAGCTTTTTGCCGGAAAGGACCTTTGTCTTCGCCATGGCGACCGGCGTCTCGATCTCGACTTCTTCCGTCGGAAGATTTCTGGTCGCTTCATAGCACATCAGGGCTGCGATCTCGCCGACGATCTCGCGGAATTCCTTCACGCCCGTGTTCTTGTCACGGAGGATCGAGAGCTTGTGCTGCAGCAGCGGATGATCCAAAACCTGTACTTTACCCATTGACACTCTCCTTCGATGTGCGCAGGCGCTCCGCACGTTCCCGCTCTGCCTGAGACAGACGCAGATAATTCGGCGCGAGCGCCGCGCCGCTGCAATCCGCCCCTTCACCGAGGAGCCGCCGCGCAGCGAGCGCCACACCTGAAGCGCGCTGCATTCTCCTATGCTCCGGCGCAAGCATGCAGCCGGAGATTTCCGTACCGAACGTATTATAGCACAACTGTGCGCCGTCGCCAACCATTATTTTCGGTTTTTCGCAATTTTCCAGCGCAAGCCGCACCTCGTCGAGTGAAACGGCGCAGTCGGGGCACAGGCGTGTCAGTGTTCCGTTCTCTGCGAGGAAGCGCGCGTGATACACCTGGGAACGCCGCGCATCCATGGCGCAGCACACGATGCCGGAAAATTCCGATGCCTGCCATGCCATGGCCTCAAGCGTCGAAACGCCGCAGCACGGGATATCCCGCCCCCATGCAAAGCCCTTAGCGGCCGCCACGCCGATGCGCACGCCGGTAAAGCTGCCCGGCCCCGCCGCGCAGGCGACGGCGTCGATGTCCTTTGCCGTCAGCTCCGTGATCTCCAGCAGGCGCTGCGCCGATTCCAGCAGCGTCCGGCTGTGCGTCAGGCCGCAGTTCAGATAGAGCTCGCCAAGCAGCATGTCGCCCTCCAGCAGAGCGACGGATGCCGCCTTCGCCGAGGTCTCAAATGCCAGAATCCGCATCCAGCCCGCCTCCTTCGATGATGATCGTGCGCTGCTCGTCCGAATCGCGGCCGATGCGCACCGAGATTGCGCCCTGCATGGCGTCCGCGACGTTTTCGCTCCACTCCACCGCGCACACGCCGCCGCGCTGCAGGTAGTCCTCCCAGCCGATGTCAAACAGCTCG
Organism: Faecousia intestinalis; assembly: GCF_040096185.1. Lineage (NCBI taxonomy): Bacteria > Bacillati > Bacillota > Clostridia > Eubacteriales > Oscillospiraceae > Faecousia > Faecousia intestinalis. The sequence goes on from NZ_JBBMFF010000127.1 coordinate 7,949, forward strand.
TCACTCGAGCCGAGCCGGTACATATCGAAATGGAACAGCGGCAGACGGCCGCCCGTATATTCGTTGACGATGGTATAGGTCGGGCTGGTCACACGCATCGGGATCCCGAGTCCGCGCGCAAGTCCGCGGGTGAACGCCGTTTTTCCCGCGCCGAGATCGCCCGTAAAGGCGATGATCTCGCCGCCGTGCAGCGTTTTGGCCAGCCTTTCGCCCAGCGCCTCGGTCTCGTCGGCGCTGTGGGTCACAAACCGCATCGTTCTCACGTTCCTTTCTCTCCGGCTGCATTTCGCAGCTGCTTTTGTTTATTTTACCATATCCGCGCGTTTTTTGCAAAACATACTTTTGGGTTTACAGAATGCCGGATCGATGATAGAATAAGAAGAACGAAATCGGGAGGTGACGGCATGCGAAAATTTGGGGCAAAACTGCTGGAGGTCCTGCGCAAGGGGGATATGGTCCTGCTGGCGCTGTGCGTGCTGACCTCCGTGTTCGGCATCGTGATGGTCGCGGCCTCCACGGCCTATGACGGCAGCAGCCGCTACGTTATCATCCAGACGGGCGCGCTGATCACGGGCATTCTGCTGTATCTGGCGCTCACCGCCTTCGACATCGACATCCTCGCCGGGCAGCGGACGCTGCTGTTCCTGTTCAATACCGCCTTTCTGGCCATGCTGCTCGTCTGGGGCGTCGAGGGTACGTCCGGCAACAAAAGCTGGCTGCACTTTCCCTTCCTGCCGTTCAACATTCAGCCCGCCGAGGTCTGCAAGATCACCTATATCATCATTCTGGCCAAGACCATGAGCCTGAACCGCAACCGCATCTCCTCGCTGCGCTCCGTCGGCACGCTCACGTTCCACATGCTCTGGATCGTCGCCCTGATCGTCGTCATTTCTCACGATACCGGCGTTGCGCTGATCTTCATGTTCCTGTTTGTCGTCATGGCCTATGTCGGCGGCGTGAGCGGCTGGTGGTTCCTCGGCGGCGCGGGCGCCGTCGCGGCCGTCTCGCCCTATCTCTGGAAATACTTTATCCGCGACGACCAGAAGCAGCGCATTCTTGCCCTGATCGACCCGTCCATAGACCCGGACGGCCTCGGCGTGCTGTGGCAGACGAACAAAAGCCTTGAGGCCCTGCGCAACGGCGGGCTGACGGGGCAGGGTCTGTTCCACGGCGACCTGACGAGCATCGGCTACCTGCCCGCCCAGCACACGGACTCCATCTTCTCGTCCATTGGCGAGCAGCTCGGCATGCTCGGCTGCCTTGCCGCCCTGTTCCTGCTGCTGGCCATCGTCCTGCGCTGCATTCAGGTCGGCATGAAGTCTCCGGATTACATGAACCGCCTCATCTGCATCGGCATCGCCTCGATGCTGCTGTTCCAGATCCTCATCAACGTCGGCGTCTGCCTCGGCCTGTTCCCGGTCGTCGGTCTGGCCCTGCCGTTTTTGAGCTACGGCGGCAGCTCCATCCTGACGTCGTTCCTCGCCATGGGTATCGTCTCCGGCATCAAGATGCGCCCCGCCCCCGATATGAGCGCACACTATATCCGGCCCTATTGACGTACTTTTTACCAGTTTTACCAAGCTATCGGCAGCACTGCAGAACGCAGTGCTGCCGCTTTTTGCATAATCTGGAGAAATCGGTGTATCCTACGCGCGATGACTTTTTTAGGAGGGAACACCATGAAACGAACGCTGCTTCTTCTGCTGGCGCTTCTGTGCATGCTCCCGGCCGCGCACGCGGCCGGGCCGGAGACGCTTTACCCCATCGCCTACTGCTTCCGCGAGACGGATTTTCGCGCGGACACGCTCTCGGACCTGAACGGCATCTTCGTCACGTCCGTGCCAGAGGCCGACGTGGCGACGGTCTGCCTCGGTGAGCGCGTCATCCGTGCAGGCGACGTGCTGCCCGTGTCCGTGCTGGGCGAGCTGGAGCTTCTGCCGGTCAGCACCGGCGGGCAGGAGGCCGCTCTGTGCTACTGCCCCATCCGCGGCACGGCGCTCGGCGAACCGGCGCAGGTCACGATCCGCATCCGCTCGGCCAAGGACGCCGCGCCGAAGGCCGACGACGCGGAATTGGAGACGTACAAAAACATTCCGAACGACGGCCGGCTCACCGGCTCCGACCCGGAGGACACAAACCTGACCTTTCAGCTCGCCGAGGAGCCGAAGCGCGGCAAGGTCGAGCTGCAGGAAAACGGCAGCTTCGTCTACACCCCCGCCAAGAATAAGGTCGGCGAGGACAGCTTCACCTTTACGGTCACGGATGCCGCCGGAAACGTCTCCCACCCTGCAACGGTCCGCATCACGGTCAAAAAGCCGTCGGAATGCCGCGCCTTTGCCGATCTTACGGGCAGTCTGGATCAGTTTGAAGCCATGTGGACGGCCGCGGCCGGGCTGACCGGCGGCCGCAGCATCGGGGGCACGCTGTGCTATCTGCCGCAGGAGACGGTCTCGCGTGCGGAATTCCTCGTGATGGCCATGGAGCTGCTCGATGTCCCCGTGGACGACACGCTCCGGGTCTCCGGTTTTGCGGATGCCGACGACGCGCCCGCGTGGCTCCAGCCCTATCTCGCCTCAGCCATGCGCCGCGGCATCGTCAACGGCATGGTCTCCGAGCGCGGCCTCGTCTTCCGCCCGAATGAGCCGGTCACGGCCGGGCAGGCCGCCGTCATGCTGCAGAACATGCTGGAGCTCCCCGTCTCCGCAGCCGTCTCCCAGACGGACGCGCCGTATTGGGCGGCCTCGTCCATGCAGGCCCTGCAGGAAGCGGGGATCCCGCTGGCCGCCGCGGACACGAGCGTCAGTCGCATTGAAGCGGCGCGCATGCTCTACCGCGTCAGCCGTCTGCCGAAATAACGCGCCTTGCCCGCCTTCGAAAAGAGGCGGGCAGTTTTTTGCAAAAAAGTTCTGTACTTTTTCAAAATTCGTGCTACCATAGGAACCGGAAACAAGGGCAGCACTGCACGATTCAGCAAGAGCATTGGCAAGAAATATCCGGCGAAAGCCGAAGGGAATTATGCGGTGTTGCCCAAAATTGAGGTGATCCCATGTCCATTCGAGAAGCCGTCCCTGCCGACGTTCCCGCCATGCTCGCCATCTACGCGGAATACGTTACGCAGACGGCCGTCAGCTTTGAATATGAAGTCCCGTCCGAGGCGGAATTCACCCGCCGCCTTGCGGAGCACACCGCCGTCTATCCCTGGCTCGTCTGGGAGGAGGACAATCGGGTGCTAGGCTACTGCTATGCCGGGCGCGCCTTTGAGCGCGCTGCCTATGCGTGGAATGCCGAAATCTCCTGCTATCTCGCCCACGAGGCGCAGCACCGCGGCATCGGGCGGCAGCTCTATGCCCGCGTGGAGGAGCTGCTGTGCAGGCAGGGCTGCCGAAAGGTCTTCGCCGTCGTCACATCCGCAAACGAGCCGTCTCTCGCATTCCACCGCTCCATCGGCTACCGCGATGCCGCCTGCTTCCGGCAGGTCGGCTTCAAATTCGGCCGGTGGTACGACGTGACCTGGCTGGAAAAGTCCCTGTGCCCGCTGGGCGAACCGTCCGAATTTCCGATCTCATGGAAGGAGGTCCTGTGACCATGCTGCAGGATATCGCGCCCCATACATATCACGTTGAATTCACCCCGGCAGAGCCGCAGCCCGCGGACCTGCTGCTCATCTACGGCCCACAGGGCGTGCTGAGCGCCGCGGATGCCCTGCGTCTGCCGGTGCGCGCTGATTTTCCGGACATCGCTGTCCATTTTGCCTTTCGCCTCGACGACCGCGCCGTATTTCTGGCGCGGGAGCCGGTCGAAGCGCCGGAGGGCTGGCGCTATGTTCCCTCCGTCACCTACCGCGATGCCGAGCCGCGCGAAACGGCCTTCGCCTGCGCCACCGGTGAGAGTCTGCAGCGCTGGTATGCCGCAAACCGCTTCTGCGGCCGCTGCGGCGCACTCATGACGGAAAACCCGGCCGAACGCGCCATGACCTGCCCGGTCTGCCATAAGAACGTCTACCCGCGCATCAACCCCGCCGTCATCGTCGCCGTGCTGGATCACGGCCGCCTGCTCATGACAAAATACGCCAACCGCCCCCTCATCCGCCGCTACGCCCTGATCGCAGGCTTCTGCGAGATCGGCGAATCGTTCGAGGATACCGTCCGCCGCGAGGTCATGGAGGAGGTCGGCCTGCGCGTCAAAAATCTGCGGTTCTACAAATCGCAGCCGTGGGTCCTGACGGACAGCCTGCTGCTCGGCTTCTTCTGCGACGTCGACGGCGACCCGACGCCCGTCCTGCGTGACGGCGAGCTTGCGCTGGCCGAGTGGCATACGCCGGAGGACGTCCCTGCGGACTACTCCCGCATCAGCCTGACCGGCGAGATGATCGACCGCTTCCGCGAGGGCCGCATTCCGAAATAAAGCCTTGGGGCTGCCTCCCGGTGAGACAGCCCCAAAATATTTTTCACGGCGACTTGACATTCCGAAAATCCGTGCTATACTAAGCAACAGATTAGAAAATAAAACTTCGCTTAGGAGGCGCGCCCATGACACAGCGTGAACGGCAGATCCTGCAGTGGATCGAGGCCGACCCCATGATCTCGCAGGAAGCCCTTGCGGAACGCGCGGGCATCACCCGCTCCTCTGTCGCAGTCCATATCTCCAACCTGATGAAAAAGGGCTACATCGCCGGGAAGGGCTATGTGCTCCGCTCCGGCACCTATGCCGCCGTCGTCGGCGGCGTGAACGTCGACATCGGCGGCCAGTCCTATGCGCCGCTCGTCGCGCGGGATTCCAACCCCGGCCGCGTGCGCATCAGTCTCGGCGGCGTCGGACGAAATATTGCCCACAACATGAGCCTGCTTGGCGTGGATGTCCGCCTGCTGACCGCCTTCGGCGACGACCTGCATGCACAGCGCGTTGCGGCCTCCTGCGGCGAGCTCGGCATCGACATCAGCCACGCGCTGCAGGTGCCCGGCGGCACGACGTCCACCTACCTTTTCCTGAACGACGTCGACGGCGATATGGCGCTTGGCCTTTCCGACATGGATATTTGCGAGCGCATCACCCCCGCCTATCTCGCGTCCAATCTGTCCCTGCTGAACAATGCGCAGGTCATCGTCGCCGATACGAACATTCCGGCAGAGTCCCTGCAGTACCTTGTCACGCACTGTACCCCCCCTGTGTTCGTCGATCCCGTCTCCACGGCGAAGGCGCGCAAGGTTCAGCCCGTGCTCGGCAGGGTCCACACGCTTAAGCCGAACCGCATCGAGGCCGAGCTTCTCTCCGGCGTACAGATCACGGACGAAGCCAGCCTGCGTCTTGCGGCTTCCAGACTGCTCGAGACCGGCCTGCACCGCGTGTTCATCTCCCTTGGCACGCAGGGCGTGTTCGCCGCCGACCAGAAGGAAATGCTGATGCAGCCGTGCCTCCCCGCGCAGATGCGCAACGCCACCGGTGCCGGCGATGCCTTCATGGCTGCGCTCGCCTGGGCCTATCTCGAGGGCACGGCGCTGGCCGAAACGGCACGCGCCGCTGAGGCAGCCGCCGCTATCGCCATCGAGGGCGAAGAAACCATCAACTCTGCCATGTCTGCCGACGCCGTCCGCAGCCGCATGGCCGCAAAATAAATTTGTTAATTTTTCATTTCTTGATACAGGAGGATATTTATCATGCAGCTCAACAAGTTTCTTGACGTAAAGCCCGAGGTCGCCGAGGCCATTGCCGCCGGTAAGCCCGTCGTCGCTCTGGAATCCACCATCATCTCCCACGGCATGCCCTATCCGCAGAATGTGCAGACCGCTCTGGAGGTCGAGCGCATCATCCGCGAGAACGGCGCCGTCCCCGCTACCATCGCCATCATCGGCGGCCGCCTGAAGGCCGGTCTGACCGCAGAGGAGATCGAGTACTTCGGCAAGAAGGGCACCGCCATCGCCAAGGCCTCCCGCCGCGATCTGGCTGTCCTGTGCGCCCGCGGCGAAGACGGCGCAACGACCGTCACCACCACGATGATCATCGCTCATATGGCCGGCATCAAGGTGTTCGCCACCGGCGGCATCGGCGGCGTGCATCGCGGTGCCGAGACGACCATGGACATCTCTGCCGATCTGGAAGAGCTGGCCTCCACGCCCGTCATGGTCGTCTGCGCCGGTGCAAAGTCCATTCTGGACCTCGGCCTGACGCTTGAGTACCTCGAGACCCACGGCGTGCCCGTCATCGGCTACGGTACGAAGGAGCTGCCCGCCTTCTACACCCGCAAGTCCGGCTTCTCCGTCGACTATGAGATCGACACGCCGGAAGAGCTGGCCAAGGCCTTCAAGACCCAGCACGAGCTCGGCCTGCGCGGCGGCATGCTCGTGACGAACCCGATCCCCGAGGAATATTCCATGGATCCGGACGTCATCAACAAGGCCATCGACGAGGCCATCGAGGAAGCCAAGGCCGCCGGTATCCACGGCAAGGCCACGACGCCGTTCCTGCTCGCGAAGGTCAAGGACCTGACCGGCGGCAACAGCCTCGCTTCCAACATCCAGCTCGTCTACAACAACGCCCGTCTGGCCGCGAAGACCGCTGCTGCCTACTGCGCGCTGTAAGCGAAGCAAGACCTTTTTCCCCGGGCGCAAATGCGTCCGGGGATTTTTGCAAAATCGATTGCTTTTTTCCGGTTGTTCCGGTATAATGGTAGCCGATTTTCCACACAAAGGAGCCACGAACTTGACGCCACTGTTTCTGCATGGGGCCGCCTCCGCCGATATGACCGGCTGGAGCGCCGTTCTCTCCGCCCTGCTGGACGGCCTGAAGGACGGCCTGCTGAGCATCCCCATTTTATTTCTCGCCTATCTCCTCATGGAGCTGCTCGAGCGCAGCAGCCGCCTGAACGAAGGCCTGCTGCGCCGCTATTCCCGCCGGGCCGGTCCCGCGCTGGGCGGCCTGCTCGGCATTGTGCCGCAGTGCGGCATCTCGGGCGCGGCCGCCACGCTGTTTTCCACCGGCTCCATCACCGTCGGCACCATGCTGGCCGTGTTCTTTGCCACATCGGACGAGATGCTGCCCATCCTCCTCTCCTCGCTGACGGAGAGCAGCGGCATCTCGTGGAAGACCATCGTTCTCATCACGCTCTCGAAGGCTGCGCTCGGCATCCTGCTCGGCTATCTGGCCGATCTGCTGTTCGGCCGCTGGTTCCGCGCGCAGAAGAGCATCCACAGCTTCTGCGAACGCGAGCACTGCGACTGCGACGAAGAAGAGGGCAGCGTGTTCCTCGCCGCCCTGCGCCACACGCTGAAGATCGCCGTCATGCTCATCGCGGTGAACTTCGCGCTGAATCTGCTGTTCCATTATATCGGCGTGGAACGCCTGTCCGGCACGGTGCTGAACCGCCCCGTCCTTGGGGAGCTCATCCTCGCCCTGTTCGGCCTCATCCCGAACTGCTCCGTTTCCGTCGTCGTGACGGAGTCCTACCTGAGCGGCGTGCTCGGCCTCGGCGGCCTGTTCGCGGGCCTGCTGTCCAATGCCGGCATCGGCCTGCTCGTGCTGCTGCGCACGAACCGGAACTGGAAGGAAAACGCCGCCGTCGTCGCCATCCTCTATGGCTTCAGCGTGCTGGCGGGCATCGCCGTCACGCTGCTGGCCGGCTGAACAAATTGAGGGGAGACTGTGCAGCCGCACAGTCTCCCCAGGCTGTCGAAAAACCTGCCCAGCCGGAGGTTTCGGAGGGAAGAAAAGTGTGAAAGGAAACCGTCAGGGTTTCCTTTCGCGTTCAATAACCCGCCGC
>NZ_JBBMFF010000128.1:0-8644 GCF_040096185.1 Faecousia intestinalis
TGCACCCCAAGGGCACTTCCTCGCGCTTCGCGCTCAGGGCGCCACGTCGGCCTGCGGCCTCCTCGCAATGACAAATCGGGGGGGCCATCCTCGTTTTATCGACGGCCCGCTGATTACGCCGGTGCAGCGCCGGGAGCGGCATGCCGCTCCCCTACAGGGCGCGTGCGGTCGGCGGGCATGCCCCGCCTCTGCCAATATACCATAAAATGACCGCCCGCCGGGGTTACCGGCGGGCGGTCGTGGTTTATCGATCGCGGAAAAACTCCCGCGTCTGCTCGGCGTTGTGCAGGATCGCGGCGCGCAGCTCGTCGAGGCTGTCAAACTTCCGCTCCGGGCGGAGGAAGGTGTAAAACTCCAGCCGCAGCGTCCGGCTGTAGAGGTCGCCGTCAAAATCCAAAATCCACGGCTCCACGGTCACATGCGTGCCGCCGACGGTCGGGCGCGAGCCGATGTTGACCACGGCGGGCAGGCGGCGGCCGTCAAAGCAGGCCAGCGCGGCATAGACGCCGTGGCGCGGGCACAGCAGCTGCGGCGGCAGGGCCAGATTCGCCGTCGGAATGCCGATGGTCCGGCCAAGGTGGCGGCCGGAGACGACCGGGCCGGTGAGCACATGCGGGTGGCCGAGGCAGCGCACGGCCTCCGCCATGTCCCCGGCCTCCAGCAGAGCGCGGATGCGCGTGGACGAGACGGGCGCGCCGTCCAGCTCGATGACGTCGATGCGGTCAAAGCCGATGCCGCGCTGCGCGCAGAAGGCCGCGAGCTTCTCCGGATTGCCTGCGCCGCGGTCGCCGAAGCGAAAATCGTGGCCGCAGACGAGGTGCACGGCGTGGTAGCGCCCGAGCAGCGTTTCCTCCGCGAAGCGCTCCCACGGCTGCGTCATGGTCTCGCGGTCAAAATGCAGCGTGAGCACCTCATCGATGCCGTAATATTCCCGCATGAGGGCGGCGCGGTCCTCCGGCGTGTTCAGCAGCGGCACGCTGTGTCCGGAGACGAGCGTGTCCGGGTGCGTGTCAAACGTCAGCGCCGCCGCAGGCACGCCGAGACGGTCCGCCGTTTCGCGCGTGCGCCGCAGCAGGCCGCCGTGGCCGATGTGGACGCCGTCAAAAAAGCCGAGCGCCAATACACAGGGTCGTGTCATATGCATCCTCTCAAATCGCAAAAAAGCTCTTCACGGTCTCCATGCGCCCGTCCCGGACCTCGCCGAGAGCGAGAAATTCGCCGCTTTCGGCATACAGGCGATAGCGGCCGGGGGCGAAGCAGAGTGTGAACGAAGCGCCGTTGCGGCAGCACTTCTCCTGCGCGGGCGTCAGCGTCAGCGCAGGATGGGCCGCAAACAGCGTGTCGACCGGCAGCAGCAGGGACTCCGGCGCAGGGTGGGCCAGAATGTCCGCCAGCGGCACGGCCTGCGCCGCCGTATAGGCCCCGGCCACCGTGCGCCGCAGCGCGGCCATGCAGCCGCCCGTTCCGAGCGCTGCGCCGAGGTCGTGGCACAGCGTGCGGACATAGGTCCCCTTGGAGCAGTGCACGCGCAGGGTAAAGTCCGGCGGCGCGCACGAAAGCAGCTCCAGCGCGTGGATCGTGATGTCCCGCGCGGGCCGCGCGACCTCCTGCCCGGCGCGCGCCAGCTCATAGAGCTTCTTCCCGCCGATCTTGATGGCGGAATACATCGGCGGCACCTGCTTCTGCGGGCCGAGGAAGCGCGGCAGGGCCGCGCGCACGTCTGCCTCCGTCACGGAGGCGGCATCGCGCTGCTCCAGCACGCGGCCGGTGATGTCCTGCGTGTCGGTCACAAGGCCGAGGCGCAGAACGGTCTCATACGTCTTTTCGGCATGCTCAAAGAACTCGACGGCGCGCGTCGCCCGCCCAAAGAACACGGGCAGCACACCCGTGGCCATGGGATCGAGCGTTCCGCCGTGCCCGGCGCGGCGCTCGTGCAGCGCCCCGCGCAGCTTGGCCACGACGTCCTGTGACGTCCAGTCCTCCGGCTTGTCGACGATCAGGATCCCGCTTGCCATCAGAGCTCGACTCCGCTGTCGGCGATGGCCTGCAGAATGGCCTTCTTGGCCGCGTCGAGGCCCTCGGGCACACTGGCTCCGGCCGCGCCGCGGTGTCCGCCGCCGCCCAGCCGGGCGCAGATGGCGGCCGCGTCGTATTTCGGCGAGCAGCGCAGGGAGATCTTGCCGCCCTCCGGACCTTCGCGCAGCATGACGCCGATCTCGACGCCTGCGATCTCACGGCTGAAGCCGGAGATGTCGTCCACGTCGTCCTCTGTCAGGCCCAGCTCCACGAGCAGGACGTTCGGGAGCGTGTTCACGGCGACGGCCCCGCCGGCGTAGAATTCCATCTTCTCCGTCAGGCGCGCCTCAAGCTGCAGGCGCGGCAGGCGCTTCGTCATGAACAGGGCCGTGTTGATGGCGAACGTGTCCGCACCGGTGTCCTTGCAGGCGGCGGCGCAGCGCAGGGTGTCGGCCGTCGTATTGTTGAAGCGGAAGCAGCCGGTGTCCGTCGAGATGGCGACATACAGGGCCGCGCCCATGGAGGCATCGAGCTTGACGCCCATGAGCTGCAGCAGCCGCAGGATGATCTCGCCGCAGGCCGCGGCGCTTGCGTCCACAAAGGCCTGCAGGCCGAACTGCCGGTTCCCGGCGTGGTGGTCGATCTGCAGCTCGACGGCGCAGTCCGGCAGGTCGAACGGCAGCAGGTTCTCCGCCGCAATGTCCACGCTCACGACGCAGGCGCTGGACGGCAGCGTCTCGCACGTCAGCTTGCCGAGCCACGGGCGGAATTTCTCCGTGAACTGCGGATTTTCCAGCACATGGGCCGTCTTGCCGAGGCTGCGCAGGCCTGCGCACAGGGCGGCCGCGCTGCCAATGGTGTCGCCGTCCGGACGGCGGTGCGTCAGGAGGACATAGTTGTCATTGCGCAGCAGAAAATCCGCCGCTTCACGAATGGTCAGCTGTTTCATCTTCCGTGTCCTCCGGAATGTCGAGCTTCGAGAGAATGTCGAGAATGTGCGCGCCGTGGACGATGGAGTCGTCCTCCTGCCACTGCAGCTCCGGCGTGTAGCGCAGCTGCAGGCTTTTGCCCAGTGCGCGGCGCAGGAAGCCGCCCGAGGACTTCAGCCCCGCGAGCACTTCTTTGGTGCAGCTGCGGTCGAGCAGCGAGACGTAGACCTTGGCATAGCGAAGGTCCGGCGTCGTCTCCACATGGGTGATGGAGACCATGGTCTTCTGGACGCGGGGGTCCTTCAGCAGGCGGAGCTGCTGGGCCAGCTCGCGCTGGATCTCCTCATTGATGCGTCCGATGCGGTTGGATGCCATAAAAATTTCCTCCTTCCGGCGCGCCGGTGCGCGCCGCGTGCGTCAGGGAGCAGGTACTCCGGGCCTGCGGCGAATTCGCCGAAGCCGTCAGCGTGTTCCGCGGCGTCTGCCGCGAGATTGCCACGGGCGCAAAGCGCCCTCGCAATGACAGATCAGGGAACCCCGGCGCAAATATAAGGGCGGGCGCGGAGAAGCACTTTCCCCGCGCCCGCGTGTGAGAAACGGTCGGTCGACCTTAGCGGGGGATCTCCTCCATGACGTAGCACTCGAAGATGTCGCCCTCTTTGATGTCGTTGAACTTGTCGATGGACATGCCGCACTCGTAGTTCTGCGCGACCTCCTTGACGGAGTCCTTGAAGCGCTGCAGCGAGCCGATCTCGCCCTCATAGATGACGATGTTGTCGCGCAGCACGCGCACCTTGCTGTCGCGCGTGACCTTGCCGTCCTTGACATAGCAGCCCGCGATGGTGCCGATGGCGGAGACCTTGTAGGTCTGACGGACCTCGGCATGGCCGATGATGGCCTCACGGTACTTCGGCGCGAGCATGCCCTTCATGGCGGCTTCGATCTCGTCGATGGCGTCGTAGATGACGCGGTACATGCGGATATCGACATTGGCGCGCTGAGCCGAGGCCTGTGCGGCGGCGTCCGGACGGACGTTGAAGCCGACGACGATGGCGTTGGCCGTGGAGGCCAGCAGGATATCGGACTCGTTGATCGCGCCGACGCCTGCGTGGATCACGCGCACGCGGACCTCCTCGTTCGACAGCTTTTCGAGGCTGGCGCGGACGGCCTCGGCAGAGCCCTGCACGTCGGCCTTGACGATGAGGTTCAGCTCCTTCATCTCGCCCTCCTGCATTTTGGCAAAGAGGTTGTCGAGCGTGACCTTGCTGGCCTGCTTTGCAGCGGCGTCCTTCTCGGCCTGCTTGCGCTGCTCGACGAGCTGGCGGGCCATGCGCTCGTCGGCGACGGCGTCGAACTCATCGCCCGGCGTGGGCGTTTCGGCAAGGCCGGTGATCTCGACCGGGATGGACGGACCGGCGGACTGGATGGCGCGGCCCTTGTCGTCCGTCATGACACGCACGCGGCCGACGGCCGTGCCCGCGATGATGAGGTCGCCCTTGTGGAGCGTGCCGTTCTGCACGAGCAGCGTGGCGATGGGGCCGCGGTTCTTGTCGAGGCGGGCCTCGATGACGGTGCCCTTCGCGGCGCGGTTCGGGTTGGCCTTGAGCTCCTGCATCTCGGCGGTCAGGATGACCATCTCGAGCAGCTGATCGATGCCCATGCCCGTCTTGGCAGAGATCGGGCAGACGATGGTGTCGCCGCCCCACTCCTCGGGGATGAGGTCGTATTTCGTGAGCTCCTGCTTGATGTTTTCGGCGTTTGCGCCGTGCTTATCCATTTTGTTGACCGCGACAATGATGGGGATGTTCGCGGCCTTGGCGTGGTTGATGGCCTCGACGGTCTGCGGCATGATGCCGTCGTCCGCCGCAACGACCAGAATGGCGATGTCGGTGCACATGGCGCCGCGGGCACGCATGGAGGTGAAGGCGGCGTGGCCCGGCGTGTCAAGGAAGGTGATGGGCTTTCCGTTGATCTCGACGGTGTAGGCGCCGATGTGCTGCGTGATGCCGCCGGCCTCGCCGGAGACGACGTTCGTCTTGCGGACGGCGTCGAGCAGGCTTGTCTTGCCGTGGTCGACGTGGCCCATGACGACGACGACCGGGCTGCGCGGGACGAGCTCGTCCTCGGTGTCCTGATGGTCGTCGATGAGGCGCTCCTCGATGGTCACAACGACCTCGCGCTCGACCTTGCAGCCCATCTCCGTGGCGACGAATTCCGCCGTGTCGAAGTCGATGGTCTGGTTGATCGTGGCCATGACGCCGTTCTTGAGCAGGGTCTTGATGACCTCGGTCGCGGTCTTCTTCATGCGGGAGGCCAGCTCGCCGACGGTGATCTCATCGGGGATCTTCACGGTCAGCGGGGTCTTCTTGATGACCTCCAGGCGCAGGCGGCGCATCTTCTCCTGCTCCTCGTTGCGCTGCTTCGAGCCGAAGGCCGGCTTTTTGCCGCCCTTGGCCTTATTCTTGTTCTTGCTGGCGATCTTCTGCTTGCCGCCGGAGAAATTCTGCGCGCGCTCGGAGATGAGCACGTCCACGCGGTCGTCAAAGCGGTCGGCGTTGACGGTGACGGCAGAGGTATCGACGACGCGGCGCTCGCGCTTGCGCTGCTCCTGCTGGGGCTTGGCGGCCTTGTCGGCGCTCTGCGCAGCGGGCGCGGCATTTGCGGCCGGAGCGCTGCCCTGTGCGGGCTGGGCTGCGGGCTTCGGGGCCTCTGCCTTCTTCGGCTCGGTCTTCTTTGCCTGCGGGGCCACGGCGAACACCTGCTCCAGCGAAGCGATCTGGTGCTTCTGCGTTATCGCATCGAACACGACGTTCAGCTGCTCGTCCGTCAGCACCTGCGTGTTGCTGCGCGGCTTCTCAAAATATTTTCCAACGATCTCCGCAATATCCTTCGGCGTCACGCCAAAGTCAGCGGCGACCTCCTTCACGCGGTATTTCACAAAACTCATATTCTCGCCACCTCCTGATTGACACACTTACGATTTCCCATGCCGGACGTTCCTGCGGTGGGCCTTTTCCTCGGCGCGCCGCTTTTCCACGCGCTTGACGCGCTCGTCCAGCTCCTGCAGCAGGTCCGCATACTTTTCCGGCTCGCCGAGCGTCTTGACAAACGCCAGCGCAAGCTGCACATCCGTGATGGCGGCAATGGCGCAGCTCGTCGTGCCGAGGGCGTCGCCCAGCTCGTCGCGCGTATAGGGCAGCGTCAGCAGCGGCTGCGCCGTCCCGGCCACGAAGCTCTTTGCCCGCCGCACGGTGTGGCCGCCGGCATCCGAGGCCAGCAGCATCAGCCGTGCGCGGCTGGCGCGGGCCGCTGCGCCCGCCTGCTCCTCGCCGAGGACGATGTTTCCGCCCTTGCGCGCGAGCGACAGCAGACCCAGACTTTTATTCTGTTCCATCCGGCAGCGCCTCCATTTCCAAACGCAGGGTCTCGTACAGCTCCTGCGGCACCGTTACGCCCAGCGCGCGGTCAATGGCATGCGAGCGCATTGCTTTCTTCAGGCATTCCGCGCTGCGGCACACATAAGCGCCGCGTCCGGGCGCTTTTCCGCGTGCGTCGAGGCTGACCTGCCCCTCCGGGCTGCGCACCACACGGGTCAGCTCACGCTTGGGCTTCATTTCGCGGCAGCCGAGGCATTGACGCATCGGCACTTTCTTCGGCACGGTACATCCCCTCCGATCCTACTGTGGAAAGGCCCGAGGCCTTTCAAGAAAACGATTTGACAGAATGATGTGCAGTTCCCGAAAATTATTCGGCAGCTGCTTCTTCCAGCGCCTCGGCCTGCGAGGCGGGCTTGATATCGATCTTGCAGCCGGTCAGGCGCGCGGCGAGGCGGGCGTTCTGGCCCTCCTTGCCGATGGCGAGTGACAGCTGGTCGTCCGGCACGATGACGCGGCAGGCCTTTGCGCCCTGCTGCAGCTGCGTGACGGAGATGACGTCCGCCGGGGACAGCGCGGAGGCCACGAACTGGCAGATGTCCTCGGACCACACGACGATGTCCATTTTCTCGCCCTGCAGCTCCTCCACGACCGCGCCGACACGCGCGCCGCGGGCGCCGACGCAGGCGCCGACGGGATCGATGTTCTCCTCGGCCGCGTGGACGGCGATCTTCGTGCGGGAGCCGGGCTCACGCGCGATGGAGCGGATCTCCACGGCGCCGGAGCTGATCTCCGGGACCTCCAGCTCGAACAGGCGCTTGACGAGCGCCGGATGCGTGCGGGAGACCATGACCTGCGGGCCGCGGCTGCTGCGGCGGACCTCGATGACATAGACGCGGATCATGTCGCCCTCGACGAAATGCTCCGTCTTGACCTGCTCGCCGACGGGCAGCAGGGCGTCGGTCTTGTCCGTGCCCTGGCCGATGCGGATGGTCATGTCGCCGTTCGGCTCGAAGCGCAGCACCGAGCCGGTGAGGATCTCGTGCTCCTTCGAGGAGAAGCTCTCGAAGATCATGCCGCGCTCGGCCTCGCGGATGCCCTGAATGATGACCTGCTTGGCCGTCTGGGCGGCGATGCGGCCGAAGGCCTGCGTCTTGATCTCCACGTTCACGAGATCGCCGAGCTGTGCGTGCGGGTCGACCTTGCGCGCGGCGTCGAGCGTGACCTCGGTGGCGGGGGTGATGACCTCGTCGACGACCTCCTTCTGCGCATACATGCGCATGGCGTCCTCCGTCAGCTCGACGTAGACGTTGTCGGTGTAGCCGTCGCGGTCCTTTTTATAAGCGGCGACAAGCGCCTGCGTGATCTTTTCGACCATGTAATCCACGGGGATGCCGCGTTCCTTCTCCAGCTGGCGGAGCGCCGCAAAGATTTCAGCGTTCATGATTTCTCTCCTTCGTGATTAGAACTCCACGCGGAGCCGCACGAGCGCGACCTCCGCCTTGTCAAACGTGACCTCGCGGCCGCGCATCTCGATCGTAACTGCCCCGTCCTCATAGCGCACGAGGCGGCCGGGGAACTCCTTCTGGCCGTCGCGCGGGCGGTAGAGCTTGACGAGCACCGGCTCGCCCAGATAGCGCTCGAAGTCCGACGGACGCTTGAGCTGGCGCTCCAGTCCGGCGGAGCAGACCTCAAAGCGGTAGCTCTCGGGGATGGGGTCCTTTTCGTCAAGGACCGGGTCGACCGCGCGGGATACGGCCTCGCAGTCGTCGATGTCCACGCCGCCCTCCTTGTCGAGGTAGAGCCGCAGGAACCACTCGCCGCCCTCACGGACGTATTCGACGTCCCAGAGGCTGCAGCCGCAGGCCTTGACCAGCGGCTCGGCGAACTCCCAAACCTGATCGGTGATCTTCATGGAAATGCTTCCTTCCTGCCGGGGACCGGCGCAGAATTTCAGAAGAAAAGAGAGGGGAAAACCCCTCTCTTAGTAAAGTCTACTATAGATTGTCCTTATTATAACACTGAAATACCCGGAATGCAAGAGCTTTTTGAAACTTTTTCCCCGAAAATCGGCCTGTTTTCTCCGCGGAGAAGGACATTTGTCCGCTGCTCCGGTATGTGTGAAAAAAGTAGGGGCGAGGCACGCCTCGCCCGGCGACGCACCTGCCGCCCGTACAGGCTATCGTTAAAATGGTAAATGCCCCCCAAATTGTCATTGCGAGGGCGCTTTGCGCCCGTGGCAATCTCGGGGAGGCACTGCCGATTCGTACCGGCTGCCGATAAAACGTACAAACCGATTGCGTCTGTAGCGGCGGTCAGTGAGCG